>JALWVW010000111.1 GCA_027079365.1 Campylobacteraceae bacterium
TGGCGCTGGCGATCATGATGGTACCTATCATTATCTCCACCACAGACAATATGCTGGGGTTGGTACCTACTGAGCTCAGAGAGGCAGGTATGGCACTGGGCGGCAGCAAGCACAAGATCATCTTGCAGATCGTAGTCAGAGCAGCCAAGGTGGGGGTCACTACCGGGGTGCTTCTCTCCTTTGCCCGTATCATCGGAGAGACAGCACCGCTGCTCTTTACTTCAGCGAACAACCAGTTTTTTACCACTGACCTGAGCGGTCAGTTTCCTTCGCTAACCGTGAGTATCTACAATCTAGCGACCTACCCGGATGCTTCCAGCAGAGAGCTTGCTTGGGCAGCCTCTTTTCTCCTGACGATGATTGTGCTGTGTATCAATCTTGTCGGTAGATTTGTGATGCGAAATAAAAAATAAGGACACCCTATGCCCAAAAAACTTGTCATGGACATCAAGGATTTCACCTTCACCTATGCGGGAGCTCCCAAGCCTTCGCTTCGAGGTATCAATCTGCCCGTAGAAGCACACAAGATTACCGCACTGATAGGACCAAGCGGCTGTGGAAAATCCACACTGCTCAGGTCCATGAATCGCATCCACGATCTCTATGCCGGAAACCGCTATGAGGGTAGCATCACACTCTATCAGGAAGATGGTAGTGCCAAGAGTATTTTGGATATCAAAAAAGAGAACGACTTTATCCGTCTGCGTCAAGAGGTAGGGATGATCTTCCAAAAGCCCACACCTTTTCCGATGAGTATCTTTGATAATGTTGCTTACGGATTGAGACTCTCAGGTATCAAACACAAGACAGATCTGGAGGCGCGTGTCGTCACTGCGCTCAAAGGGGCGGCAATCTGGGAAGAGACCAAAGACAGGCTCAAGGAGTCAGCACTGGGGATGTCCGGCGGTCAGCAGCAGCGTCTCTGTATCGCCAGAGCCGTAGCCCTCAAACCCAGAGTGCTGCTCTTTGATGAGCCCACCTCGGCACTCGATCCTATCTCTACAGGTGCGATAGAGGAGCTTATCTCAGCACTTAAAGAGGAGCTCTCTGTGGTAATCGTTACACACAATATGCAGCAGGCAAGCCGCCTGAGTGACTATACTGCCTTTATGTATCTGGGTGATCTGGAGGAGTTTGGAGAGACAGAGAAGATCTTCCTCAATCCGGACAAGAAATTAACAGAAGACTATATCACCGGAAGATTCGGATAGAAAGGAAGAGACATGCTAACACAGTATCAAGAAGCCAGAAGAGAAGTGCGTGCCGGGGTTTTAGAGGTTGTTCAAATACTTATGGAGGTCAACAGAGAGGCGCTCAAGAGCATAGAACTATTAGATGCAAGTAGACTGCAGAATCTACGCAAGAGGCTCAAGCCAATCAATAAAAAGACCGAAGTAATTGATAATAAATTGGTAGTGATCTTTGCCAGATACACCCCAGAAGCCAGAGATCTTCGGGAGATGGTTGCCTACCTCAAGATCACCTCTGGTCTCAACAGAATCAAAGCCAGTATGAACAGCTATATCAAAAATATGCAGGGCATGCTGGCGGAGGATGATGCCGCTATCCTCCGGTTTATCAAAGAGTCACTCAGTATCAACCGCTGCACGATCCATGCCTTTGGGAAAACTGTCGAAATGCTCCAAACCTTTGACAACAATGAAAAGATACGAAATCTGGCGACAGAGATCGATGTGGAGTATGCCAAGACCGACGATATCTATGCACTACTGGAGAAAAGTGTCATCCAAAAAATGCATGATACAGAAGGTCATGCCGAAGAGTACTTCAATCTTCTGAAATATATTCGTAAAAACCTTAAGATTATCGATCGTCTGGACAGTATTACCCAGAGAATCATTTTCGCCCGCATGGGAGGAAAGCTCTAGAAAAAGGAGGTACACTGGCCCTCTTTTGTCATGCTAGCCTACTTCTCCGTCCCCTTCTCTATCGCTTATTTAACAAACTTTCGATATACTTTGCCCATAATTTAAACCAAACACAGGAGAGTCAAATGGCAATTTTAGATGATGTAAAAGAGGTAGTAGTAGAGCAACTGAATGTGAGCCCTGATGAAGTCAAAGAGGAGTCTAAGTTTGTAGAAGATCTTGGTGCAGACAGTCTTGATGTGGTAGAGCTCGTCATGGCACTCGAAGAGAAATTTGATATAGAGATCCCTGATGAAGATGCTGAAAAGATCGCTACTGTGGCTGACGCTATCAAATTCATCGAAGCTGTCTAAGGCTTTGTTTCTTCCCCATTTCCGGGGAAGACCCTATAGACATACAAGTGCTTCCAGAAGCATTTTTATGTCTATTTCAAACTTTAACATATGAGGGAAATATTGTGAGAAGAGTAGTAGTGACAGGTCTGGGTATGATCAATGGTGTGGGGCACGACAAAGAGACGTCATTTGATGCGATCGTCAGAGGAGAGTGTGGTATCGATACGATCACGCTGTTTGATCCGGAAAAATTCTCTGTCAAAATTGCTTCAGAAGTCAAAGATTTCGACCCGACCACGGTGATGGATGCCAAAGAGGTCAAGAAAGCAGACAGATTTATCCAGTTGGGTCTCAAGGCAGCTTCGGAGGCAATGGCTGATGCAAAGATCGGTGACGAGATAGACCGTGAGCGTTTTGGTGTGAGCAGTGCTTCGGGGATCGGAGGACTCTCTACGATTGAAAAAAACTCTGTGATCTGTAACACACGAGGCTCCAGAAGAATCTCTCCTTTCTTTATCCCCTCTTCGTTGGTCAATATGCTGGGTGGATTTGTCTCTATCTATCAAAATCTCAAAGGCCCCAACCTCTCTTCCGTAACTGCTTGTGCAGCAGGTACTCATGCGATCGGCGAAGCGGCCAAGACGATTATGGTCGATGGTGCAGACCAAATGCTGGTAGTTGGTGCAGAGTCAGCGATCTGTGGTGCCGGCGTAGGTGGTTTTGCTGCGATGAAAGCACTCTCTACCCGCAACGATGATCCCAAGACCTCTTCTCGCCCTTTTGATAAAGATAGAGATGGCTTTGTAATGGGTGAAGGTGCAGGCGCATTGGTACTGGAGAGCCTAGAGTCAGCCCAGTCCAGGGGTGCCAAGATCTATGCCGAGCTGATCGGTTTTGGAGAGAGTGGCGATGCCAACCATATCACCACGCCTACAATGGATGGCCCACTCAGAGCCATGAAAGCGGCCTATCGCATGGCAGGCGAACCCAAAGTAGACTATGTCAATGCCCACGGCACCTCAACGGCCATCAATGACAAGAACGAGACAGCTGCGCTCAAGACACTTTTCGGTGACAAGGAGCAGTGTCCGCCAGTGAGCTCCACCAAAGGACAGATAGGTCACTGCCTTGGTGCAGCAGGATCCATGGAGGCTATTATCTCTATCATGGCAATGGAGAAGGGTATTATCCCTCCTACCATTAATCAGATAACACCTGATGAGAACTGTGACTTGGATTATGTGCCAGGTACGGCCAGAGAGGCAGTGCTGGATGTAGTGATGAGCAACTCCTTTGGCTTTGGTGGCACCAATGGTGTGGTCATTTTCAAAAAATTTACTGACTAGGATCAGAGATGACAACTTACCTTGACTTTGAAAAACCGATGGAGGCGATCTATAAAGATATAGAATCTGCCAAAGCCAGGGGCAATGAAGAGGTGCTCCATGCACTTGAAAAAGAGATGGAAAAAGAGGTAAAAAAGACATTTGGTTCATTGAGCGACTATCAGAAGCTGCAGCTGGCACGCCATCCAGACCGCCCTTATGCTCTGGATTATATCAGATTGCTCATGGAAGATGCACAAGAGATACATGGAGAGCGTACTTTCAGGGATGATTCTCCTATGCTCTGCTATCTGGGATGGATCGGGGGGCAAAGAACCGTACTGATAGGCGAGCAGAAGGGCAGAGGGGTCAAGAACAAGATCAAACGCAACTTTGGTATGCCAAATCCTGAAGGCTACCGAAAGGCACTCAGGGCTGTCAAATTGGCAGAGAAGTTTGATATTCCTGTGCTGATGCTGGTGGACACTCCGGGCGCGTATCCTGGGCTGGGTGCAGAAGAGAGAGGACAGAGTGAGGCGATCGCGCGTAACCTTTTGGAGCTTTCTGGCGCCAAGGTGCCGATGATCTCCGTGGTGATTGGTGAAGGTGGCAGTGGCGGTGCATTGGCTATCGGTGTGGCAGACAAGTTTGCTATGATGCGCTATTCGGTTTTTTCTGTCATCTCCCCTGAGGGCTGCTCTGCAATACTCTGGAGCGACCCCGCCAAAGTAGAGCAGGCGACAAAGGCGCTGAAGATCACACCAGACTCACTGTTGGAGCATGGATTGATTGATGATATTATTGATGAGCCGCTCAAAGGTGCGCATAGAGATAAAAAAGCAGCAGCAGAAGCACTCAAAGCATATTACCTCAAGTCTGTGTATGCACTCAGAGAGATGAGCAAGGAGGAGATGCTGGAGAAGCGCTATGCCAAGCTCACAGCTCCAGGCGCCTTCAAAGAGGACTAGACCCTCTTGTTTGCTTCATTTGTCAGCTGGGTTGTAGCTACGGTAGACAGTTGGGGCTACTTTGGTATCTTTGTCAGTATGTTTCTCGAGAGCAGTTTCTTCCCCTTTCCCAGTGAAGTAGTAATGATCCCTGCGGGATACTTGGCATTTCAGGGAAAGATGAATCTTTTTATGGCGATCTTTTCTGGTGTTGCAGGCTCTCTTTTTGGTGCATTGTTCAACTATTTTCTGGCTGCCAAATATGGCAGACCTTTCCTTCTGCGCTATGGTAAATATTTTTTCCTCAAACCTGAGTCATTGCAGAAACTGGAAGAGTTCTTTGCCAAACATGGTGATATCTCTACCTTCAATGGTCGGTTGATCCCTGGGATCAGGCAGTACATCTCTATGCCGGCAGGTTTGGCCAGGATGCCTCTCGGAAAATTTTCACTCTATACGATACTGGGGGCAGGTATCTGGGTGAGTGTACTGGCACTGTTGGGATACTACTTGGGTGCCAATGAAGAGCAGGTGGCACAGTATCTCAAGAGTGCGACACTTATTGCCATGCTCTTCATCGCAGGACTAAGCCTTTTCTATTGGCTGCGCCAAAAAAATAAAGGTTCGCTGTGATTTTGGCAGATGTGGGCAACAGCTATGTGCATATCTGGCATGATGGCAGGATCGAACACCTGCGCTTGATAGAAGCCATAGAAAAATATGGTGCAGAGGTGGTCTATTATATCAATGTCAATGCCGCCTATGAGCAGACCCTTGCGACACTGGAGGACTGGAGTGATATTTCACAACACGGTCTGCTAAAAGGAGCTTATGGGGGGATGGGTGTAGACCGTAAAGCCCTTTGCCTGAGTCATTCTGATGGCATCTTTGTCGATGCAGGATCAGCAATCACAGTGGATAAGGTGGTTGCAGGGGTGTATCAGGGGGGCTATATCCTTCCGGGTATGCATGCCTATCACAAAGCCTATGCCGATATCTCTCCTGTATTGGATGTAGTGCTTGACAGAAAGGTGACGCTGGAAGCATTACCCAAAACAACGCGAGAGAGTGTTAGTTTCGGTACGATAGCGCCGATGATTGCCTCTATTGAGAAGATTATGGGGGATCTGCCTGTATATTGTACGGGCGGAGATGGTATGTGGCTATCGCAGTATTTTGAACAGGCGGTGTTTGATGAAACACTGCTTTTTCAGGGTATGATAAAAATGATTGAAAAGGGTAAAATATGTTAACGATTGCACTTCCCAAAGGAAGAATAGCAGAAGAGACACTGGCGATCTTTGCTGAGATCTTCGGTGGAGAATTTCAGTTTGAGAGTCGCAAGCTGATACTGGATATTGGTGAGTTTCGCTTTCTCAATGTCCGCAACCAGGATGTCCCAACCTATGTAGAGCATGGTGCGGCAGATATCGGTGTGGTAGGACTGGATGTGATCACAGAAAAAGAGCTCGATATTATCCAGTTATTGGATATGCGTCTTGGTAGATGCAAGGTGGCTATTGGCATCAAAAATGAAGATGAGCTTGACTGGAGCAAACCCCATATCAAAGTAGCGACCAAGATGGTCAATATCACCCGTGACTACTTCTCCAAAAAAGCAGTGGGTGTGGAAGTGATCAAGCTCTATGGCTCTATCGAGCTCGCACCACTGGTAGGGCTGGCAGATGCTATCGTGGATATCGTGGAGACGGGTAGTACCATGCGTGAAAATGGACTCAAAGTAGCCGAAGATATCATGGACTCCTCTGCACAGCTGATCGCCAACAAAAACAGCTACTATGCCAAGAAAGAAGAGATACTGTCTCTGTATGAAAAGATTAAATCCGTGGTGGAGCGCAGTGAGTAACAGTATAGATTCACTCGACCTCTATGCCCGTATAGAGCCACTACTGCACAATGAAGAGGCTATCTCCTCTCTCTATGGCAGCTATCTGAAGGTCTTGGATGGGCTGTCGTTTGATACAGTGCTGGATGTAGGATGCGGCTCCGGTGGTTTTCTGGTATTGCTTGAAAAAGTATTTTCTCCATCACAGCTCAAAGGCATTGACC
>JALWVW010000112.1 GCA_027079365.1 Campylobacteraceae bacterium
AATGCTGCCTTCAGGGTCTGGTATCTTGTAGATAAAAATGGTACTATCCTGCCTCACACCTGTACTGACCCATCAGACGACAGCTGTTTTCAGACACTGTACGATACACATTTGAAGGCAGATGATACCACACTGCAGACCAGTGGTACACACGGCTTCTGTACCGAGGAAACACTGGGTGGAGGGGGATGTTCCAGCTATAGCAACACAGAGAGAAATGCCACAGGATGCTACGCCTGTTTGAGGGATCATTTTGCCAGAGCGGTCTGCTCCAGGGACAACTTCTCTATCAGACCAGCATCCTACAGACTGATGCTCTCTGACAGCAATGAATCCAATGACAGCAGCACACCAGCCTTGTCTCTGGGCACCAATGACTCTGACAGCAGTGACATTTCCCCTGTGGCAAGTATCGCTGCAGGATACCGGTACAAACTTGAAGGAAATGCCACCAGCTTTGTCAGTGACAGTACCATCGCCAGAGGCTATAGGCGACTCTTTGACAATCAGGATACGGACAATCTACTCTCCACGCTCCTCTTCAAAGACAAGGCAGCCTGCTATGATACAAACGACAGCTATTGGCAGGTCTTTTTCATTGATGGCCAGATTGTGGGTACACCACAGGGAAGTACACTGGCTCTGGAAAAAGGGAACCTCGTCAAGCATAGCAATGTAGGTACCTACGCCTATCATCTACATGACAGCAACTGGACCATCATCGACCAGCAAAGGTACGCATACAAAACATTCCCCGGCATAGATGATTGTAAGCCAAACGACAGCAGTATCGCCGCCGACAGCAGTAGCAAATCCGGATGCGGTATCGACTCCAAACTTACGATAAACGATGGAATACATGATGCCACATACAATGATCTTTACCTCCGGTTTCAGCCTTACAGGTTTGACCTCTCTGATATCAACTTCAGCACAAGCCCAGCAGACCAGGGCACCCTTTTCATGACAGACTTTAGTGACCCCTACTATAGTACTGCAGCCAGCCTCAGCAAGACTATGGCGGCTATCCATGAAGGCAATATCACAGCACACGGCAAAGACAACATACTGACTACCAACTTCACAGATGGTTGTGCTGCAAGTAGTCTTACTATCGTACTCAATAGAGAGACCAACGACACCGAGGAGAATCTGGAAACGCTCTATGATGTCAAAATGCAGCAGTACCTACAGTATGGCAGCAATCTTGATCTCAAAATCACCTTTGACAACAACCAAACCGGAAAAGATGCCAATCTCACTCTTGCAAAGACTGCCTTTGAAGACAGCGTGGCACCAGGCTCTGCCAGAGTAAGGATCTATACCACTTTCAAAAAACCCAAGAAGGATGATATACTTGATGGCTCAGAAGGTATTGATCCCATCAAGGTAAACTATCTGGAAGTCAATGCCTCCAGTATAGATGCCAACTCTACAGTACACATGTCACTAAATATTCCAAGGGGAACAAAAGGCTTCGACCAAAATATCACCTTTGTCTATGGTCGGGTCATACCAGAGCACAAGCTCTACATCGAGAAAGAGAATAACTGGAAGAAAACCCCACTCTATGTCAACATCTACTGTGGGCAGGGCCCTACAATCTGTAGACAGCGCTATGATCTGAACACCAGTAGTCTCTCACCTGAAGCAAGTAGCGTATGGTATCAGGCAAGTGACCTATTCAAATAAGGAAAACCCATGAAGCACTCAACAATATTTTATTGCTGCCTCCTGATATCCACAGGGATCTATGGCGCTGAAAGTCCAGATATGGGAGTCTCAGATCTCAATGTCACCCACTATACAGGACGCCCCTCCAACCCTAGACTCTCACATGGAAGTCAGACTGAAGTACTAAAAATTACCCATATGGGCTATGATCCGGACACCGCAATCCAGGATGACATCAATGTTTCGATACTGCCAACTGACCTCAAGCCTACCACCGTCAGGGTCAGGTATCTCTCTTCGCCTTGGCTAAACTATAAAGATGATTTTTATGATGTCCACTTCCTGCCAAAGCCTACAGAATGGACAGGACATGGCAAAACTGGGCATGTGGTGGATGATGATATCAGCACCTACAAAAGCCGAAGAGTGGAGTGGTAGATGAGAACCAGCAACAAACGACCTGCCATAGCGATGATTGAGCTAATCTTTTCCATCGTGATCATGGGACTGGTACTACTGTCCGCACCTATGCTGATCAGTACTGCCTCCAAGACCACTTCTGTCGCCCTACAGCAAGAGGGGATCAATGAGGCTGCTTCCAGGATCAATATGATCCTCACCTATGAGTGGGATGAGAACAATGTCAACTCTCCCTGTACCAACTTTCCTTCTATACTACTTGTCAGCAACGGTGATGGTGAGCTGGCACCTACAGCCATCACAAACGAAAGAGCTGGTAGACCTGCAGGAACCTTTTCCCACACCTTCGACTGTGCAGGGCCAGGGACAAGGCTTAATGCTACCGCTACTGGCAGCGAACTTACTGGTGTCATAGATGATCTAGATGATTTTAATAATGTGTCTCTAGCAGATGTCCCGTTAGGCGCAGGAGGTGAAGACTATATCGAACAGACGACTGTCAATATCGCTACCACGGTCAGATATATCACTGATACTGCCAACTACAACAATAATCCACTACAATACAATTTCGACCCCTCTGCTGCCGACATCCCAGGAACGACCAATATCAAAGAGGTCTCTGTGACATTGACAAGCAGCAACGATGATGTTGAAGAACTAAAAAAACAGATCACCATGCATGCCTTTAGCTGTAATATCGGTAGTTACCGTCTTGATTTTAGGAATCTATAATGTTGTGCAAATCCATACGCAATGCCTTTACGATGCTGGAGGTAATCTTCGTGATCATTATCCTCGGTATCGTCTCCTCCATCGGAGCAGAGATCATCGCACAGACTTACGGCAGCTACATCATCCAGCGTGCGCAATATCGTGCCAATATCAAGACAGAGCTTGCCCTCACCCAGATCGCCAACCGCCTGCGTTATGCGATACAGGGCACTGTAGGAGCCAGACCTACCCTTGTCGGAGCATTCACCTCCATAGAGTTTGTCACCAACCCCAACACAAAGGTGCTGCAGTGGGTAGGGTATGACGGCGACAGCTTCGAGGCGATGACTTCCACCAGCAGAAGGCCAGGCTGGAGTGGATTTGCCGATCTCGATACAACCGTAACAACCAGTACCAACCTTAGAACGCCCGGATCCAATCTGGGACTTGCCAGTAGCATTATCAGTAATCTAGGTGGTAGCCTAGGTAATGCCCGTATCTATTTTGCCGAAGGCAATCCTACTGCTGCGGGTCTGGCCATAGGGTATGCTGTAAATGGTGGCAGTGGAGAAAACATCACTCTCAGCCCAGGTATCCCCACAGGAGAGAAGATTACCGAGCGCTACAAACTGGCCTGGAGTTCCTATGCACTGGAGGTAGATGCCAACAATGACCTGATCTTGCACTATAACTTTACCCCGGTAGCAGGTACTGCAATCGCAGGAAGCAATAGTATCCTGCTGCATGATGTAACCAACTTTCGTTTCAAATCTTCCGGCGGAGCCTTCCGACTCAAGATATGCAAGACAGAACGCATCTCCGGCGAATCCAACGAAACGATCCATGCCTGCAAAGAGAAGGTGGTATTCTAATGAAAACAGTACATACAAGAGAGGCATTTGCTATGATTACGGCAATCTTTGTCATGGTCATCATGGCGACAGTAGGGGCGCTGGTCATGAGCACCAGTGGCAAGATCGTCAAGACCACCACCGCACAGTATCAGCACGAACAAGCCATACTCTATGCCAAAAGCTATACAGAGTATGCCATCATGGCAGTCACTGCACACAGCAGGGCAGCAAACTGTATCGAAACAATAAACGGCGCCATTGGTGACGATCCCGTCAATGGTGAAGGATACCGTGTGCGTACGCATATAGCCTATATTGGTCCAGCTACGGTGATAGGAAACTGTGCCGCCACCAGACAGTTGAGCACCAACGTCACTAATCCCAATACGCCTCTGACCCTCATCATCGATGCCTATGTAGACTACAAAGACCCAGACAACACTGCACAGTGGCGTACCGTACACAGACGCACCGTGCAGAAGATCTAAGGAGAACAAATGAGACGCAATGCATTTACCATGATAGAGCTGGTACTGGTCATCGTAGTACTGGGTATCCTCGCAGCACTGGCAATCCCCAGACTGGATAGAGACCTTAGACAGGAGGCAGCTGATACCACCCTTGCCAACATTCGCTATGCACAGCACTTTGCACTACAGGATGACAAGCAGAAGTTTGATAATCCAAAATGGCAACAGCGGTTTTGGCATCTCTATTTTGGCACCTGTGAAGATAAACTGTTCTTTGCAGTAGGCAGCGATAACGACATGAATAGCTCCACCAATGGGCGAGTAGCGTTCGATGAAAGTGCACTCGACCCTAGTAACGGCAAGCACCTGTGGGCAGTCGATGGCACTAGTTGCAGTGGTGCCTATCATACAGCTTCCGAGATAAGCCCCAGTGTACTGATCGGCAAAAAATATGGGGTTAAAACAATTAGTCATAATGGAGGCTGCACCAATAATTATATCGGCTTTGACCATCTTGGCAGACCTTATGGTGATAAATTTACAAACTCTAAAAAACCAGATAATGATGGTTATATGACCTCACCTTGTATCTTCACTTTCACGCTAAAAAAAGGCGACCCTTTCAGCATACGCATTGAGCCTGAGACCGGGTATGCCTATGTAGTTGGCCAGGAAAAGATATAGCAGCTCCACAAAAACCCTTTTTTTGTGCTATACTCTCTGATAAATTTTTCTCAGAGAGTACTGCATGTTTAGACCTCGGCTACTAGATCGCAACCACAACACCGCTATCCTCACCGCAGGGATCCTCTCTCTGATCCTGGGCATTGGTATTGCCAGATTTTCTTTTACTTCTTTGCTGCCTGCTATGATGGGAGACTTTTTGGATGTGACCTCCACCGGCGTGCTCGCCTCTGTCAACTTTGCAGGCTATCTCAGTGGTGCGATCTTTGCGATTTTTATCCAGGATATCAACACTAAAGTACGCTATTTTCGACTCGGGATGGTACTCTCAGTACTGACGACACTGGTACTGGGAATGACAGAAAACTATACACTCTGGGTACTCTCCCGCATTATCGCCGGATTTGGTACGGCTATGGGGATGGTCGTAGGCTCAGCCATCGTCATGTACAAACTGGATATGCCGGATAAGACAAAAGCCATGGGCATCCACTTTAGCGGGATAGGAATCGCTATACTGGTCACTGATCTCATCGCAAAAGCCGTATTTGCTTCAGGGCATAGCTGGCAGAGCGCATGGATCGTACTGAGTCTGACAGGCATCCCACTGGCACTCTACACGATCTATATCCTCTCTTTTGACCACCATGTCAAGCAGGCTGCAGTCAAGCACAGCTTTGATATCTCCATCTTTACCCCTTTTGTGCTCCTGCTCACCATCGCCTACTTTACCGAAGGTGTCGGGTTTGTCGTGCAAGCGACCTTCCTGCCGGATATTATTGACTCCATACCGGGTCTGGAGGGCTGGGGAAGCAGGACATGGACGATGGTAGGACTGGCTGGCATCCCCTCCTGCATCCTCTGGATGCGGCTGGCACACCGCTTTGGCAGTATTCAGGTCATGATACTCGCTATGGCACTGCAGGTGATCGGTATCCTTTTGCCCACTTTTACAAATAATATCACGCTTATCTTGCTCAGTGGTATTTTGTATGGCGGTACCTTTGTCGGGCTGGTAGCACTCTTTCTCAACCTAGGTGGAAGAATCGCCGCCCACAACCCTGTCATTCTCATGGGAGCCTTCACGACCGCCTACGGCATCGGGCAGGTGACTGCGCCACTCTACAGTGTGGCACTGGTACACACCAGCGGCACTTATGATCTGGCACTCTATGTCACGGCACTGATCGTATCAGGAGGGTTACTGCTGCTTCTTTTTGGCAGAAGATATCAAGAGTGATCTTTGTACCACTGTTTGATCTGATGCCATGCCCCTTCGGCGCTCTCAGCAAAAAAGAAAATATCCAAATCGCGTGAAGCGATCATCCCCTCCTCCGCCAGAAATGCAAAATTTATAGCTTTTTCCCAATATGCCTCTGAGATGAGGATCACTGGGATAGGGTCTGCTTTTTGTGTCTGTGTGAGTGTCAGGATCTCAAAGAGCTCATCAAGCGTACCAAATCCCCCAGGAAAGACCACCAATGCCCTTGCCCGCTGGAGAAAATGAAACTTCCGTATCGAGAAATAGTGAAACTGAAAACAGAGATCAGGGGTAATATAGGGGTTGGGGAACTGCTCATGGGGAAGCTCGATATTGAGTCCGATACTTTTGGCACCCACATCAAAAGCACCCCGATTGGCTGCCTCCATGATCCCCGGTCCTCCACCAGTCATGAGGGTCACCTGACAGTCTTTTGGTCCCTTGCCGCTCTTTCCGATCA
>JALWVW010000113.1 GCA_027079365.1 Campylobacteraceae bacterium
TAGGAATTAAGGTATGTTTTACTAGCGTAAAACTATTATAATTCTCTCATAGCCTATTTCTATATTCCAAAATAAAAGCATTGCAAAGCAATGCAAAGCACAATTCCTACTTCCTACTTCCTACTTCCTACTTCCTACTTCCTACTTCTTCACTGCGTTTCGCATCCAGCCATACCATGATCCCTTTTTGGGCATGGAGGCGGTTTTCTGCTTCAGTAAAGATCACTTCAGCGTGCTTTTCGAAGGTCTCTTCGCTGACCTCGTACTCGCGGTAGGCGGGAAGACAGTGCAGGAAGATCGCATCGGATTTGGCATGACCCATGAGGGTTTCGTCCACCATATAGCCAGCGAAATCCTTAAGGCGCTGCTCTTTCTCCTCTTCCTGCCCCATGGAGACCCAGGTATCGGTAGTGACAACATCGCATCCTGTGACTGCCTGGACAGGATCATTGCCAAAGCGTAGTTTTGCGCCGCTCTCTTTGGCAAATGCTTCTGCCTCTGCAACGATCTCGGCATCACATGCATACCCTGCCGGGGTAGCGATACGCAGTTCAAATCCTAGCTTGGAGGCAAGCATCAGCCAAGAGTGCGCCATATTGTTTCCGTCACCGATATAGGCGACCACAGGGGTGTCAGCTTTGCCAAACTCTACCATAGTTAGGTAGTCTGTCATCAACTGTACAGGGTGATAACTGTCGGTCAGTCCGTTGATGACAGGTACTTTGGAGTGGGTAGCAAACTCTTCGAGCTTGGACTGCTCAAAGGTACGGATCATCACCATGTCCACCATGCGGGAGATGACTCTGGCAGTGTCCTTCATCGGCTCGCCGCGCCCCAGCTGAATATCCCGTGACGAGAGAAAGAGTCCTGCACCACCCAACTGATAGATCCCTGTCTCAAAACTCACCCTGGTTCTGGTGGAGCTCTTTTCGAAGATCATACCCAGTGTCTGGTGCTCAAGGTAGGGTACGAACTGGTGTGCCTTGGTCTGTTTTTTGATCTTGGCAGCCAGAGCAATCATCTCCAAGAGCTCTGCCTTGCTAAAATCTTTTAGTGTCAAAAAATGTCTCATGCCTGTCTCCTCGGGAGAAATAAAAGAGATTATTCTACCACAAAAGGGATTTTTTTCCAATGAAGGCAGCATGAACTACGCTATGTGTAGATATTTGGATGAAAATGCTACTAGGGTAGCATATAGCATTTTCCATCGCTTGATACAATCGCTCTGTATGTGGATCTGCAGAGATCCATAATAAAAAAACAGACAAGAAGGAGTGACACAATGAAAAAGATTTTTCTCTCGACACTTGCAGCATCACTGCTGTGCACAACTGGTATCTATGCAAAGGAGACTGCGGCAAAAGATGCTACGGTCAAGCAGGTCAACACTATCGCAATGAACAATGCAAAAGAGGCGGCAAAAGATAGCCGCACCAAGCTGGCAAAAGAGGCGATAGAGTCCCTAAAGTATGCCCATAATGCACTGGTAGCATTAGATAAAAAAGAGACGAAATCAGCTACAGATAATCTCGAAAAAGCATTGGGAAAACTGGATGTGATCATGGCGGCAAAAGATGCCCCCAAAGCACTTCCTGTAGACAGTGTCATTAGAGTGTATGAGTATGTAGGTACAAGCGACAGTGTCAAAGTGGCAATAAAATCGGCAAAGGAGCTGTTGAATGACTACAGAGTGCAGGAGGCAAGAGATCTATTGTTGCCGTTGAAAAGTGAGATTAATGTCACGGTGGCAAGCCTTCCCCTAGCAACCTATCCAGATGCACTCAAGCTGGCAGCAAAATATACCCATGACAATAAAATGGATAAGGCAAAAGCGGTCTTGTCAACGGCACTAAGTACTTTTGTTGAGACTACCACAGTCATTCCCGTACCACTGCTTAATGCTACAGATTTGGTGGAGGCAGCAAGGGTGGCGGAAAGTACTGATACCAAAAGAGCCCAAATGTATCTAGAAGCTGCCCAAGAAGAGCTCAAGACTGCTCACTACTTAGGTTATGTCAGTCACAGCAGTGTCTCATACAAAGTACTGGATGACCTCATTGACAAAACCAAGCATGATATTACGGCCAAAGAGATCAAAGAGACTTTCAAAGAACTACAGGCAAAACTGAAAGACTTTAGTGCAAAGATCTTTTCGTCTAGGGAGAAAAGAGATGATAAGTAAGCTGCTGTAGTACGACAGAAAACTGTACTGCAGTATTGTGTACGCGGAGTGTTGGGTCACCAAGCATGAAAACAAAAGCATGCATGATGGATCCTCCACTCAAATAAAGAGCATGATCTATAATCTAGGATGATTAGAATGCCCTAAAAAAGGAGAACAGATGGTTCGCTACAGTGTATTGCTAGGCAGTGGAGAGCTGCTTGAAAAATTTAGTAAGTATTCAAAAATATATGGTGTTGTGTTTCTGATTTTGGGATTGCTGGGTATATTTTTCCCTGCTGTGATGTCTCTCTCTACAGCACTGTTTTATGGATGGCTGCTGATGTTTGCCTCGTTTGCAATAGGATTGCATACCTGGCAGACCAATAAAAAAGATTGGCTAGGATGGCTGAAGTCTATGGTGTTGCTGATGGTGGGCATATTGATCATACTCAACCCGATGGTAGGGGTAGCGGCACTGGGTATACTCTTTGCTGTCTATTTTTTGATGGATGCATTTGCCTCTATGGCATTAGCACTTGAAATAAAGCCGTCAAAAGGATGGTGGCTCTCTTCACTAAATGGGGTGTTGTCGTTGGTTATAGGTATCTACCTTATTGTCAGCTGGCCCGTCAGCTCGCTCTTTTTGATAGGAATTTTTGTGGGAGTCAGTCTCTTTTTTGATGGGATACTTCTCTTGAGTATGGGAAGTGCGGCGCGAAAACTAAAAGAGAACGCATAATCCAGGATACTATTTTCTGCTTCTCAGGGAAGTGCTGCCCTCCTTTTGTGGTGTAGTGCTTCGGCTTTGATTGTACGGTATGGAGGTCTTTATGAGATATTTGTATATAATCCTAGGATAAATTCAAAGGAGTATCTATGTACTGTACGCCAAGCCATACTTTTGTGACCAACGCAATCCCTAAAACCATGAAGGCATCCATTGCCGTGCTCTCTCCGGAAGAGGAGAAGGACTTTATTGTCAGAAAAGTCTCCTTGGAAGCAGGAGGCAGTATGCCTCACCATACCAACACTATACAGCATCAGCAGTTTGTGCTCAGTGGCGAGGCAAGGGTAAAAATCGCAGAAGAAGTCTACCATGCTAAAGAAGGAGACTTTCTCTATATTCCTGCAGGGGTACCACACGCTTATGAGGCAGCATATGGAAGTGATTATGTCTTTCTCTGCATGATCACCACACAAGATGATACGATTGAGATGGTGGACTGATGGGAAGAAAACTGACATTTGTCTCCTGGAATGTCAATGGCATCAGGGCAGTAGAGAAAAAAGAGGCGCTTCGTTGGATTGATGAGGAGCAGATAGACTTTCTGGGACTTCAGGAGATCAAAGCCGAGGCAGAGCAAATCCCAGAGACGATCTTCTCTCGTGGGTACAAATTCCAAAGCATCAACTCCTCCTCCAAAAAAGGACAGTCAGGGGTGGCACTTTATACTGATATCAAAGGAGAGGCAGACAGCTGTCCTCATGTGGATATCTTGGATGAGGGGCGTATCAATGCGTACTATTTTGACAATATCGCTTATTTTAATGTCTATTTCCCCAATGGCCAGCGTAATGAAGAGCGGTTGGCATACAAATTGGCGTTTTACGAGCGCTTTTTGGCACATATCAATACACTCAGAGCCGAAGGAAAATCTATCATTGTCTGTGGTGATGTCAATACTGCCCATCAAGAGATAGATTTGGCAAGACCCAAAGCCAATGAAGGTACTTCAGGCTTTTTGCCTATCGAGAGAGCATGGATGGACAAATTGATAGAGAATGGTTATATCGATACCTTTCGTCATATGCATGGAGAGGCAACCGATCGCTATAGCTGGTGGAGCTACCGCGCAGGAGCCAGAGATCGTAATGTAGGCTGGCGGATTGATTATTTCTTTGTTTCAGAAGATTTGAGAGAAAAGATTGTCGAAGCAGATATCCTCGATCATATCATGGGCAGTGACCACTGTCCGGTCAAGCTGGTATTGGATATCTAACCGAACGCTCTAATAAAATTCCGGTTTCACACGATAGCTCTGTCAGTCACAAACATGAGAAGCGTGAACAAAGGACAACTGCTTGTCCTTTGTAGCTTCGGAACCAAAGCGGTCGGAGCATAGCGAAGCCGCAAAGGATAGACGCCTATTTCATGGGTTAAGTGCTCCTTTGTCGCCATCAAGTGAAACCTCTACTCACAATTATTCAGAGGGCTTAATTCTCTGTGCCATCATAATAATACTCATCTAAACCTTCTAAAAATGCCATCAACAACGCATCTGAGCAGGCGCGGAAATTTTTGTGATCTTCTTTGCGAAAGAGGGATTTGAGCTCCTGTCTGCTGAGCTCTGCTTCTCCCAGAGAGAAGATGATCTCTGTCTCCGGCTCTTTGAGTTCCAGCGCGATACGGAGCTTTTTGAGGATGAGGTTGTTGGTCAGAGGGATGAATGTATCTTCTGCAGTTTTCTTATCCGTAGTTTTTTTGGGCGAAGGGCCTCGCTTGAAGAGGATCAATCCATCCAGAAATGCACCCAGCTCTTCGAGGCTACAGGGTTTGAAGTCTCTGTCTCCCTCTTCACGCAAGAGTGCACTGAGCCTCTCTTCATTCATGGGAAAGGAGACAAGTGCATAGAGGGAGAGTGTCTCCTGGGGTGTGAGTTTGAGTGGGGTGAGGATAGCGCGGAGAATTTGGTTGGTTTGCAATGGAGTTCCTTTTTTTAATGGCAGCATTATATCACAGTTCATTGGCTGTCCGTATCACATCCAATCCAAACTTTTGCCGTACTTCGTGGATCTTTTCTGTGAGGGCACGCGCTTTCAGATCAGTATCGTGCTCCAGCAGAGAGAGGGTGCGGGGGTGCCCGGTGGTGAAATCAGAGACATTGAGGGTGAGCTTGATCGCAGAGAGATCATCGCGGACGATCTGTGCAAAGATATCTGTCAATGTCTCCTTGTAAAGCTGCTCTGTAAATAGCCGTTCGACCCTGCGACTCTGTTTGGCTCTGACACCGTACTGATAATGGATCTTGAGATAGTAGAGGGTAGGGGTGACCTCCAGACCCATGATGATATAACAGATATGCCGTGCCATAATCATAATGCGGCGACGAATCTCTTCGGGATCGTCAAGTGGGTCAAAGGTGCGACTGATGCCTACGGATTTTCGCCCTGCTTTTGGGTTAATTCCCTCGGTGCTGCTTCCTAAGATACGGTGGTAGAGTTGGATGCCTGATCTGCCCCAGTCTTCAAAGAGATGACGGTGCAGAGAGATCTCTCCAAGTGTTTTGATCCCTCTGGTGTGGAGTTTCTCCTGAAGTTTCCTGCCAATACCCGGAAAGCGGGAGATGGGGATATTCTGTATATATGCCTGTGTATCGGTGACCAGATAGACACCATAGGGTTTGGCAGATTCTGTGGCGAGTTTGGCGACCCACTTGGAGGGTGCCAACCCTATAGAAACGGGGATATCAAACTGCGCTAGCAACTCAGCTTGTAGCTGTTTGGCAAACGCTACTGCGTCCTCTTCTTTGACCCAACCACTGAGGTCTCCGAAGAACTCATCGATACTGAACTGCTCAACTACAGGTATCTTCGAGGCGACAAAGGCATGGATCTGATGTGAAAGCTTATGGTAGAGCAGGTAGTGGGAGGGCACGACGATCATCTGTGGGCAGAGCTGGAGGGCTTGGGCGATAGGCATAGCGGTCTTGACCCCATAGGCTCTGGCTTCATAGCTGGAGGTGGTGATGATGCCCCGGATCTTCTCTCTGCCATCGATGATATCAATAAACTTCTCTTTGAAATTCTTCTCATGGTCACTATAAAATACCGGTGCTACAAACGCCCCGCTGTTGTCATCCATCAGTCTGATATGGGTGCGCTTGCGGCTGAAGATCTCCAGATTGCTGCGCCCGCCTACAGCGACAGGTTTGCCCTTGAGCGTAGGGTTGACGGAGCGTTCAGCAGAGACAAAAAAGCTGTCGATATCGATATGGATGAACATCTCATTGCCTCCTCTTGTGACTATCAAATCATAGCATATTCGCTGGGATCTTGATAGAAAAACTTCAAATTGTCATATTTTAGGCGGTATCCTTTATTATTACTTTTTTTGTATAATGAAGCTATATCCAATAGAGGACTAGAAGAAGTATGCCGAAAATCAAAGAAGAAGTAGACTATGCATTGATGCTGGATGAACCATCCATGTATAAGGTACTGTTGCACAATGATGACTACACCACGATGGATTTTGTGGTGATGATACTCAAGAAGGTATTTCATAAAACGCAGCAGCAGTCAGAGCAGATCATGCTGGATGTGCACAAAAAAGGAAAAGGGGTTTGCGGTGTCTATACTTTTGAGA
>JALWVW010000114.1 GCA_027079365.1 Campylobacteraceae bacterium
CTGGTGCTCTCTATTGGCAGTGGGATGCTGCTGTTTTTTCTGCTGATCTATATCATGATCCTGCGCAAGCTCTATCCGCTCAAACGCCTACACAAACAGATAGAGCAGTTTGCCGATGGTAATCTGGATATCCGCATTGACAATCAGGGCAGCGATGAGATAGGCAAGATCGCGCAGAGCTTTGACAAAGCCATCGGGCATATCCGACAGCTGATCTCTTCAAAGAATCTTTTTATGCGTAATATCATGCATGAGCTCAAAACACCGATCACCAAAGGGCGTATCGTCTCTGAGACGATCGATGATCCTATGGCAAGAAAGGTACTCATCCGTGCCTTTGAACGAATGAATGAACTGATCTCTGATCTGGCAGATGTGGAGCGGATCACGATGTATAATTTTGAGCCCACCAAAGAGCACTACATGCTCAGCGATATCGTGACGCGTACTGAAAAGGTATTGATGGCAGACAGAGAGAAGTATACGCTAAAAGTCACAGACAGAGCACTCTATACGGACAAGAAGTTGCTGGCACTCAGCCTCAAAAACCTGATGGACAATGCGATCAAATATGGAATGGACAAGCATGCCACCGTGACAAGTGTGGGAAACAGGCTGGAGGTGCGCTCCAAAGGCCAACCGCTCAAAGAGGAGTTTGCCTTCTATACCGAGCCTTTCTCCCAGGAAGAGAAGCGCAGCCATGGCTTTGGGCTGGGGCTCTATATCGTCAATAATATTCTGGAAAAGCTGGGGTACACTTTCAGATACCATTATGACAAAAAAAGCAAAGAGAATGTCTTTTCTATCGTAATGGATGATTAGTCTTTGAGAGCCTCTGCAATCAGTTCTACAGGGTTTTTGAAGACCACATCCACCTCTGCCTGATGTAGGGAGTTTGAGATCTGCATACGGCAGGCACTGCACTCTGCAGAGACGATCTGTGCGCCAGTATTGCGGATCATGGCAGCCTTGGGCTTGCCGGCGGCTTCTGCGAGGTGGTACTTCTCTGTCTGCATCGTCACACCACCAAAACCACAGCATCTGGCTGAGTCACTCATCTCCGTGATCTCATAGTTTTGAGAGAGAAGCGCCCTGGGTTCCTGGGAGATGCCTTGGACGAGATTGGCATGACAGGCGTCATGGTAGGTGATGGTCTCCTCAAACTTCTTACCTTTGGCAGCGAGCCTCTCTTTGAGGTCTGTCTCTTTCTCAAACCATTCCGTTGCCATAAATATCTTTTTATTGAGTGCTTTTGCACGGTCTGCCCAGTCATTCATGCCCTGATTGCGCAGGAAGACCTCCCAGTCATGCTTGATCATGGCTGAGCAGGTGGCCTCGGGGATGATGATCGCCTCTACCTCGTCGATAAACGTCTCAAAGTAGGCGATGTTTTTCTTGGTCAGGGTCTCTACGGTGTAGAAATCTCCTGTGAAGTAGGCAGGCGCAGAGCAGCAGGACTGTTCTTTGGGGATGAAAGCATCGATGCCAAGGTCTGCCAAGATATCGATCAGGCTATCACCGATACCGGTATAGTTGTAGTTCCCAAGGCATCCGATGAAGATCGCTACGCGTCTCTTTCCGCCATGAGGTATCTCTTCTGGATACTTGTTCATAAAGCTGGTTTTGCTCAGGCTTGGCAATAGTCTGCCACTCTTGAGGATGGGCATCTTGAAGCGAGGGATCATGCCGTCTCGTTTGGTGTCTTCTTGGAAGCCACAGGTTTTAAAGGTATACCCCAGCTTCATCATCAGATCCATCAGCCAGCGGTGACGCAACAGGGTAAAGAAAGCGCGCTTGAACCAGGCGATACCATATTTGTTGGCAATGCGGGCTCTGACCTCTTCGATTACCA
>JALWVW010000115.1 GCA_027079365.1 Campylobacteraceae bacterium
TCATTACAAATATCTCAAATATGGGATATAGGCTACATATTGATCACAACTAACCGAACCCAAGAAGAGAAAACAATCAACAGGGTCATACTGTTAGGGTCAACTTTTGTAATCCTGGTGATTTCTCTCATTGTGGCGTATCTGTTCATCAGTGTTGAAATAGATGAATTTAAAAAACATCTAAAAACATTTGAGTCCACACTGGTACAGAGAGAAAAACTCTCTATCAAAACGATGACGGACAATCTGGTCAATGATATGCTTGAAGAGCGGAGAGGCGAACAGGAAGAAGTACGAAGGCGGGTGAAGGGGCAGACGCTGATTATTTATGACCTGATTCAATCTATTTTGGTGCAAAATACATTGAAAAGCAAAGATGAGATCATGCATATTATTCGTCAAACAATGCAGGCTATTACTGCGGGTAATGATTTGGATTTTTATATCTTTGATGTGCAGGGTACATTGGTATTTAACAGTAGTCAAGGGATAGGAGAAGGGGAGAACTTTATTGACTTTGAAGATATCAATGGAGAGACATTTGTCAGGGATATTGTAGAGAAGAACGCCTTCGTAGAATATGCATGGTTTGTTCCCAATGAAAGTATCATATCGAGAAAGATTACCTACTCGAAAAAACTAGATGCACTGGATATCGTTATAGGGTCTGGAGAATTTCTGGATAAGCGTTATGCCATCACTCAAAACCTCTATGCAAAAATTCACCGTAAAAAGCTTAATGAAAATGAATTTATCTTCGCATATGAGATCATGAGTTTAAATCAAATTCTGAAAGACTCCAGACTTGTAGTGCGAAAAAATATTGGTACAGATAAAGGGACATTGCAAGCGATAAAAAAGATTTTGATACAAAGTGATTATTCTGGCGAAAAGTATTATGAATACGACAACAAGATGCTCTATACAACATTTTTATCTAAAGATAGACTTTTTATCGCTTCCGGGGTAGACCTCAAAGCGATTAGCCATGTCTTTGACGAAGAGCGTAGCAAATCCCGGGAAAACCTTAAGAAAAAAATATGGTCACTGGGCATAAATATTCTGATCGTTGCCTTGATTTTCTTTATACTCTCTTATCTAATATCCAAAAGAATTGAAAAGATGTTCAAAAACTATCGTATAAAAGTAGCCAATTCTCAAAATCTTCTGATCCAAAAGTCAAAAATGGCTGCCATGGGTGAGATGATTGGAAATATTGCACATCAGTGGAGGCAGCCACTGTCACAACTCTCAGGGTTGTTCCATGATATTGAGAGTGCGTATGACTATAAGGAATTGGACAAAAAGTATCTTGCGACTCGCATAGATGAAGCCAACGATCTACTGGAGTACATGTCTGAAACTATGGAAGAGTTTAGAAACTTTTTCGATCCAGATGTGGCTACTGAGACATTTGCACTATATGAGGGAATTGAAAAAGCACTTAAGATGATAGACCCCTCACTTAGCGCCTGTCACATAAGCATCAAACAAAATATAGACCAACGTGTACGGGTTACAGGTGTACTCAATGCGTTTTCACAGGTGATTCTCAATATTCTTTCTAATGCAAAAGAGATGGCATGCTTAAGAGAGATCGAAGATCCTGTAATTATGATAGACAGCAGAGTGGATCGGACAAATGTATATCTCTCTATTCGTGATAATTGTGGAGGTATTGATAGCGAAATTATCGATAAAATCTTTGAGCCTTATGTCACAACCAAATATACCTATGGTACGGGCATAGGACTCTATATGTCAAAACTTATTATCGAAAATAAAATGCATGGGAAAATCTATGCGAAAAATGATGAGAGTGGCGCCGTATTTACACTCAAGCTTAAGGTCAGTGCATGAATGTTGAGTTTACCCTTGGGCTTATTACTTTTTTTACTTCCGGGATGACTGCAATGATAGGTGCAGGGGGAGGGATGGTGCTTATTGCTATTTTACCTTTTTTTGTCCCTACATCAGTGATTATTCCAATTCATGGGATTAACCAGCTGGCAAGCAATATGAGTAGAGCAGCCGCCTCATATAGAGATATCCAATGGCGTGTTGCACCTATGTTTATTCTAGGCTCTTTTCTGGGTGTCTTTATAATGTCATTGGTAATCTATGCGATCTCTCTTGAATACATTCCCCTCTTCATAGGTACATATATGTTACTTTCTTTACACTCTGAGACTTTTAATAAAGCGATTAGAAGATTTGAGACTTATTTTTTAATAGGGTTTTTTCAATCTGGATTATCTATGGTGGTCGGCTCTACAGGACCTCTTAGTATGACACTTTTAATCAAGGATTATGCAGATAAGGATAAGGTTGTTTCTACACAGGCAGCACTGATGACTATGACACATATCTTTAAGATCATCACTTTTGTCTCTTTTGGTTTTATATTTTCTGACTATCTAGCTATTGTTGTGTGTATGATTATTGGATCTATTGCGGGCTCCTATGTCGGGACAGCATTTCGCAGAAAAATGAATACGGGAGCATTTACCAGGATGCTAAAAATTCTTCTGACACTTTTGGCTATCAAGATGGTCGTTGGTATATGGTTCGGATGACAGGCAGTATTTCTAGGTGAGAAAATTATAATTCCGGTTTGGGTTCCGAGAAGAGGTAGCCTTGGTAATAATCCACTTTTAGTTTCTTGAGTATCGTAAGTATCTCCTGTGAACTTACATGTTCTGCTACCGTTTTGATATGAAGCATAGTTGCAAATTTGATAATGGCTTCGACAATATAAAATTCATTGGAGTGTTCTGTGAGGTGCTTGATAATATCACCATCTATTTTGATAATATCAGGGTTCATCTGCAAGAGATAAGAGAAGTTGGAATATCCAGAACCAAAGTCATCTATAGCAATTTTGACACCTCTGTTGGACATGGATCGAATAAAATCCAGAACCATATCTTTATTTTTGATCTCTTCTGTTTCCAGTAATTCAATAGTAAGTCTATTGCCAAGTTGATATTTTTCCATCTGCTGTTTCATGAAACTTACAGTTTGTGCTTCTTCAATATCGGTAATAGAGAGATTGATAGACAAATCATAATCATTTTTTGAAAAAGCTAGAAAACTTTTTTTGATGATGATTTTACTTAACTCATGGTACTGTTTGGTTTCCTTGGCTATGTGCAAGAAGAATGAAGGAGGGATCACCTCTTCGTTGTCTACAATCCTCATCAGAACCTCATATTTTTTATAGTTAGGGTTTTTCAAGTCGATGATAGGCTGGTAGTAGGGAACCACTTTGTCGTTTTCGATAGCATACTGAATCTTTCTTCTCCAGACAACATTCTCTTTGAAACTATTCATGTGGGGATTGTAGGGATCATAGATCCGATAAACATTTTTCTTTCTTTTGGCTTCACTGAGTGCTAGATCAGCTTTTTGTATCAGGTTTTCAGTACCATATGCAATACCGATAGAGATATTGAGATTGATATCCAGATCATACTTTTCTGAAATGATTCTGCTTTGCATCATAATATCTCTGAGCCGTAAGGCATTCCTCTCTACCGTACTATAGTTGAAAGTGGAATCTTCAAGAAGTAGAAATTCATCAGAGCCAAACCGATAGCATTTCATGGCATGTGCTATAGCAAAAGAGTCAAGTATATGGCCAACCCTTTGAAGTATATAATCGCCTGAAGCTATTCCATAGAAATTATTAATATTTCTGAAAAAGTCTATATCAACAAGATAGAGTAGCGGCGCTTTCAATATTTTTACATCCTGGTTGTATTTGGCTTTGTTTTTTAGCCCGGTGAGCTCATCTCTATGGATCTGTTCATAGAGGTTATGCTGAAGTAGTGTAATAGATTCTGCCATATCATTGAATGCAATAGTAATCTTCCCCAGTTCATCATTTTTTGTTATTTCCATTCTGTGCTCGAACTGTGTTTCTCTGAACATTTTGGTACCACGAATAATCTCATCTACCCTTTTGCTGATATAGTTGGAAAAGAGGATAGCCACATAGACAGCAAGTATCAGTAGAATAAGGGTAAAAAGTTCCATGTAGTTTAACTGCTTTTGAATGAAGTCAAGTACAGTGGAGGAAATCTCTTTTATGGTGGTCTGTATCTTGTCATTTTGACCCTCTACGATGGTTGCAATTTTTTTACTTGTAGCTATGGCTGCATCATGGAACCTATCAATATTTGCACCCAGCGTCACAAAACCAAAACCAATTTTTGATTGGTTGTAATCTCCTGTATAATAGGGAATGGCAGCAGCAGTAGTGAGTTTCCACACACCACTCCAATAGATTATAAAGGAACCGTATCCACCGTCGTTGACAAGACTGCGCCATCCTTGGCACTGCGGGGCAAAGTTTAGATACTTGCAGTCAAGTCCTATTTCTCCCCTCCTCTTTTGCCCAAGATAGGGTTTCTTTTTTAGTGTCTGTCTGTCAAAGTAAGGCTGTTTGGCAAGAAAGGTTTTTAAATCTTTTTGCTGAGTTTTTTTGAATGCATCAGCCAAGCTTGCATCTACCCATCCCGGTATTTCTTCTCCTGTTTTTGCATCAAATCCTATGATAAAATAGTCTCGGGGATGGGAGATACACCTGAAATAGTTATCCCACATAAAGGCATAGTTACCACTGCCTGCATCAGGTATAGCGAGCATATCTGTCCCAAGAGGGTTGTAATAATCAGTAAAGTTCATGATGTGTGCATGGTCAAGTGCCATACTGAGATAACCTTTGAGTGTCTTGCCTTGATATACAGGTGTGATATAGCGTATGATACCGGAAAACTTTTTTCCTACAGGGTTTTCTATGCCTGCGTAGGCATATTTTTCAGGCTGGAAGGGGATTCCTTCTTTCTCTGCATTGGCTCTAGTGAAGGAGCCTATGATAGGAGAACGCACATAATTTCCTATGACTCTCGAGACATAAATTTCTCCTTTTTTTAACCTCTTGGCACGCTCAAAATAATGTTCGGCATGCAGGTAGGTCTGGTAAGAATCAGAAATATGATGTAATGTGCTGTCTATAGAGGATACTTTATAAACCTCTTGTCCCTCAGGAGTGTAAAAAGCCACTTCTTTATAGAGTGGTATTACTTTGGTGTGGTATGGATGATGTATTGCCTTATGAAACTCTTTTTGATTGTCTACAAGAATGTCTTGTTTCTGGGCAACAGGAGAGGTATTTGGAGGGTGGTCTATTTGCCATTTGTCAAGTATTGGGTCATAGTGAGCTTTGCTATCTGTATAGATAGCTCTCTTTTTACTCTGATAAAATTTCTCTAGGGCATCTTGGGTGATTGTGTTTTGAGAGAGTTCAATAATATCTTCATCTCGGTATTTTAGAAAATTAGCAATATTGTTTGCTAGCGCCACACTCTCTTTTTCCATAATCTGTTGACTCTTTTTATCAAGAGATTTGATTGCATCACTAATGGAAAGGTCTGCAATTTCAGCAAGGTGCCGTTGTGTGAATCTGTTGATATGTGAAGCATTGTCTTTAAAAAGTTTTTTTATCTCTATAAAGCCATAGATACTTATTCCTGCGAGTATAAGCAGAGGGATGATCTTGAAAAAGATAAAGATCAGTAACAACTTAACCCGGATAGAAAGATTTTTCATACTAAACATACCAAGAGTATAGCATTTTATTGTCAAATCACATATGTAGTAATTATAGTTTAAAATAATTCATTTGTAAGATTATCTAATTGTTTACCAAATTTCTTTTTAAATTTTTTGACTGTTTTGGACTTCAACACTTTCTCTTTGAGCTTGTTTTGGAGGTATTTGGAGCCATCAAGTGATACTTTGGGATGCTCAGTGGTGCCACGGAGGGTAGCCTGGAGATCTTTTCCTCTGAAGTTCATCTCTACAGTGGCGTTGATTGCACCTGTTTTCTTGATTAGTTTTCCATGTCTGACCAGAAGATAGTTGTGCTTGTTCCTGGCATCGAGTGTGAAATCTATCTGCTTTTTCGTGATCTTGGCATCAAATGTTGAGTTGTTAAAGCGCTCTTTTGAGAGATCGATGATCTTGAACTGCTTGAGAAGAGCAGTAAGCTTGCTAGGCAGTATCCTGGCGTTGTCCAGTGTGGCGTGTAGTGTGCCTGAGGCTGTTTGGGTATTGTAGTTCACCTTGGCCTTGGAGATTGCTTCGAGTACCTGTGGATAGTTGAGCATATGCATGACTTTGGAGACTGTGGCTCCTGTCACATCTGCTTTGAACTGCTTGTCGATGAGTGTGAAATCGATGCTGCCTCCAAACTCTTTGCCGTGCCCAGTGACGACCAAGGATGTGCGCTTTTTAATCGTACCGTTGATCAGCATATCGCCTATAAACTGCTTGCCGGTAAGGGGCTGGAGCTTTCCCATATCTGGGATAGAAAGTGTATAGTCTGCGCCAAGGGTTACCTTGGGGATATCGAAGCGAATACGGGATGACTTCAGGTATGCCATGCTGGTTTTGGCTGAGAGTGAGGCGGTGACCTGTTGCTTTTGGATACGGCCTTTGCTTGTAGCATCGAAGGCAAACTTAGATCCCAGATCCAGATCAAACGCTTTTTTGAGGGCATTTCTGTTGGTGTTGCCTGCTGTTTGTACTTCAAAGGTACCTGTGAGGTTTTTGAGGCTGCTGAGTTTGGTATGGGCTGTGGTGAGGCCAAAGAGGTATTTGGGTTGCCCCAGCTTGTAGAGGAGGGTAGCATTATGTACCTTTTTGAGCGTGGCGATCAGGGTATCTGCACTGTAGCTGAAGTCTATAATGCCACCGAAACTCTTGGTGCTGCCTGTTACTGTGGGAAGGTTGTTTTTGAGTGAGACTGTGCCATCCATGACAAAATCACCTCTGAGTGGGGCTTTAGTAGCACTAGAGAGTTTCTCTAGCTTGGGGATGATGAGGCGATATCCGGTGTTGAGTGTATTGCTCAATAGGTGGTATCTTCCCTTTTTGAGTGCGAGGTTGGCTAGGTTGCTATTGAGATTACCGTCAAAGGTTATACGATGATTCTCTGTCCTGAGCACAAAATCTGTCTGGTATGCGGTATGGGCAGGCAGGGTGATGTTGAAATCTTTGGCAATATATTTACTGTCAAGCATGCCATTTTTAATACCAAAGACCGCATCGATCTGCGGATTGAGTGGAGCAAAGTCAGGCATATTGGCATGGAGAGAGAGCTTGCCTGTGGCATAAGGTTTCTGCCCTGCAACGATAAGCAGGCTCTGCAAATCTGCATCTTTGATATCGATGTTGATATTTTGAGGATTTTGTTTGACCAGAGAGACACCATAGCGGATCGCTGACTTGAATGCGACTCCTTTTCCCTCTATCTGCATATCCTCTGCATGGCCTTTGGCATTGCCCCTGATTGTGATACGCTCTTTGATCGTCAAAGCAGGGGTTTTGATCTCTTCTGTATCAATCGTATAGTTGATATCAAAATGCTGACTGAAGAGATCGAACTCTCCTTTTGCTCTGACATCGATCGCATCATTGAGCTCTGCGATCAGACCGATAGAGCTGGGCTTGAGGTGAATTTTTTTGAGCACTACTTTTGCCTGCGGTACTTTCCACTCCAGATAGCTGTTGAGGTAGGGCAGGAGTAGGGCGTTACCTGGAGCGGTAAACAGCACAAAGAGTAGACCTTCAAAAAGAAGCACAACACAGAGTACGATGAGAATGACAAAACGCATAAAAATCTCCCTTGATGGCAATTGTAACATATTTTAGAGGTGCCCTTTGCTCTCACTATAAGAGAATAGCCACTTGTTATATCTGTGTTACATTGGAATCCTATAATAGTGCATCTTAAGTTCAAGGAGAAGAGAATGACTATTATAGGTAAAACGATCGTATTGAGTATGGGTACAGCATTGCTGTTGAGTGCGGGAAGTGCACCCAAAGAGTATCCTGCAGGAGAAGTGGGAAAAATGGTGAAGCTTGGTGAAGATATCGCACTGCATACGGATACACATCCGTTGACAAAAGACTTTGTGGGCAACAAGCTCAACTGTGCAAGTTGCCACTTGAAAGGTGAAGATGGGAAACCAGGCACAGCAGGTAGCATTTCGTCCTGGCTAGATACAGGCACTGCTTTTCCTGCTTGGTCCAAGAGAGAACAATCTGTTCAGACACTCCAAGACCGATCCAATAACTGTTTTATGCGGAGTATGAATGGTAAAAGACTGATCATTGATTCTAAAGCATCTATTGCGATCGAGGCATACATCACTTGGCTCTCAGAAGGCAAGCCCGTCATGATGGATAGAAAAGGTCCGTGGGGCCCTACCAACATGAAGATTTGGCCAAAAGGAATCAAACACTTTAAACCTATTCAGAAAAAAGCGACCCATGCCAATTATGTGAGTGGGCAAAAAATCTATGAAGCTAAGTGTGCCTCGTGCCATGGTCAAAATGGTGAAGGGATGGCGGCGTTCCCACCACTCTGGGGTAAAAATGCCAAAGGTGAGTGGCTCTCCTATAATACGGGTGCAGGTATGAGTAAATTGCCCAAAGGTGCCACATGGATACAGTTGAAAATGCCATTAGGGCAAGGCGGCACGCTGACTGATCAGGAAGCAGCAGATGTCACACTCTATGTAGATGCACAACCAAGGGCTGACTTTGATTTGGAAAAAGCATTATTACCTAAAGCGGAAATGGGAATTTACAACTCTAATGTCCGGAAAGAAAAGCACTCTGTCCGAAGTAACTTTAAGGCTTTGGGCTTGGATATCGATGTGATCCGTGGGGATAAAAAAATTAAATAACCTATACTGCACCACCGTGCCAAAGAGCTATCCTCCGACTCTTTGGCACATTTTTCATCTTTTCCTAAACAACAATCCGTAATAATGCAGGCATGAAGAGACTCTATTTTGTGACCGTTATATTTTTCGCCACAGGACTTTTGGTGCTGTTTGTCTTTTACAATCGCTATGCCAACTCCTACCAAGAGGAGCAGATGGACAGATACATTTCCAAAAATATTGATATTTTGAATGAAAATCTGGCCTTTGAGAGGCAGTATGCACTCTCTCTGTCACTGTATGCTTCCAAAAACAAGCGCATCAGGGAGGCACTCCGGACAGATGACCAAAAGCTGGCACTACAGGAGATCGACCGTTTTCTGCGAGAGATTCGAGATACGGCAGGCATATTCAATATTGACATACAGGTACACACTGAAACACTCAGGGCTTTTGCCAGAAATTGGGACAAAAGTGACTACAAGGGTACGGAGCTTGGTAGCTTTAGAAAAGGTCTGGTGAGGGTCAAGCAAAACAGGAAGCCTTTCGTCTCTATAGAGCTTGGCAAGCGACTCAATATCAAAGCAATCTCTCCTATTTTAGATCAAAATGGGTACTTTATGGGATCGATCGAAGTGATCATGGACTTTAGGAATATCAAGAAGAGGCTTAGAAAATTTAATATGCGTGTTTTAGGTCTTTTGAATGAGAAATTTATCGATATAGCTGTGGATCTTCGCAATAATGTAAAGATAGGAAAGTACTATATTCTGGAAAAAACATTTCCCAAGGTACTCTACCAGAGACTTAAGAGGCATCCAAAAGTATTGGATGACCAAAAGTTCTATCATAGGGTAGAAGGGAGGATCATCGTGCTGGTACCCATGAAAAGTGTCGGCATAGAGGATGTAGGTATCATCGCACTCTCTATGCGTGCTGACAGCATGGCCTCGGAAATTGCCAAGTCCAGTGATCCTGTCCCCAATGACGCCACCTATACCTTTGAGCACAACAAAAGAGAGGTGCATATCAAATGAAACTACTACTTCTGGAGGATGATTATCTCTATCAGGTTTCTATCAAGGATTTTCTCATAGAAAACGGCTACGAGGTGGATGCCTTTGCAGATGGAGATGAGGCACTGGATGCCATCTATAACGGAAGCTATGCACTATTGCTTCTGGATATCAGGGTACCGGGCATGGATGGCTATGAGATACTCAAGGAGGTGCGTAGCAGCGGGCTGGAGACTCCTGTGATCATGCTTACTTCTCTGACAGATATTGAGGACTTGAGTTTGGGCTACGAGCTGGGATGCAGTGACTATATCAGAAAACCTTTTGCGCTCAAAGAGCTCAAATACAGGATCGAGCATATCACCAAAGTATCGATCTACAAAAACGACAAAGCAGACATTGTGATCGATGGCCTCTTTCGTTTTGATACACGCAGCGAGACACTATTGAGAGAAGGGGTGCCTGTAGAGCTGAGTGCCATGGAGATCAGGCTTGTTGCCACTATGGTGCAGCATATGGGATACTATCTCTCGCTGGAGCAGCTTCGTGATGCGGTATGGGAAGGGCGGGATGTGAGTTATGCGGATATTCGTATGTGCATCAACCGTGTCAGGCAGAAATGTGGTAAAGCATTTATCCAGACCAAAAAAATGGTAGGGTATAAAATTGGTTAAAAGCAGTGCGTATCTTCCCAGTCGTTATATTTTCTTTCAGGTACTGATCCTGATCCTGATCGTTGCTATTCCTCTACATTTTTACATCACAAGCGAGCTTGAAAACAGTCGATACAGGACAGAGCAGGAGCTGCAACGCTATGCTCAGAGGGTAGCACACAAGATATATCTTTTTTCAAACTCCACTGAGCAGGAGTTTTATTTTCCTCGCTCTACTATCTTCAAGAGCGCGATCTATGATGCAGAAGAACGGCCTTTATTTTCGCTCTTTGAGAAAGCACCAGTGCTCCCCTTTACACTCTTTGGAGAACAGAAAGGGCACTATTATCTCAAGTTCCCGCTCAAGCCCAATATTTTTGATGCACAGATGCTGGTTATTGGCAAAAAGATCAGTCATGCCAGGCTCTTTGTCAATGTACTGGTGATACTGATGGTGATTACCCTGCTGGTACTTTTTGCCATACTTTCGATCATCAGGCACAGTGCAGAGCCTTATCAGCGGTTTAACCGCTATCTGGAAAATTTCATCAAAGATGCGATGCATGAGATGAAGACACCCATGGGTGTGATATTGATCAATCTGGATGGACTGGGTAATCTCTATCAGAATAATACGATGATCATGCGGGCAAGGTCAGCATTGAAAAACATGATCGTGGTCTATGAAGATCTGGAATTTTTTGTCAGGAAGAACAGGGTGGAGCATCCGAAAGAACGGTTGGATATTTCACAGTTTATGCAGGAACGGATCGCCTTTTTTGATGATCTGCTCAGATCCAAGGAGATTACTGTAGAGCAGAGTATAGAGGAGGGGCTAATGATACACTTTAGTAGGCTGGAACTCTCCAGGGTCATAGACAATACCCTCTCCAACGCCATCAAATACTCTCCTAGTGGCACGAAGATCACAGTAAGTCTGCATGAGAAAGAACAACAGATTCTACTCTCTATAGCCGATCAAGGCAGAGGTATTAAGGATGTAGAGAAGGTATTTGAGCGCTACTATAGAGGGGAAAAGATCTCTGGTGGTTTTGGCATAGGGTTGAGTATCGTCAAGACAATATGTGACAAAAATAGAGTGGACATAGAGATCATTTCTACTGAGAAGGGAGGGGCAAACTTTCTCTACCACTTTAAAAAATAGGAGTCAAATCCTCTCAATTGACACTTTTTTAAGATTTGATTATCCAATTAGCGTTATAATTTTTTACAATTTATAATGACAGGATATAAGATGAAACAACTTTTTTCAATGAAAATGGCAGTGTTGGTACTGTTTATGTTTGGTGTGCTGATCGGAACGGCAACTTTTATAGAAAATGACTACGGCACACAGACAGCGCAGGCTCTGATATACAAAACCAAATGGTTTGAGCTCTTTTTGGCCTATTTTGCGGCTATTTTACTTTACAACATCATTAAATTCAAATCGTATAAAACAAAGTTCCCTGTCTTTTTGTTTCATCTCTCTTTTTTCGTGATTGCTCTGGGTGCTTTGGTTACCAGATATGTGGGATATGAAGGTGTCATGCATATCCGAGAAGGTCAGAGCAGTCATACTATGGTCTCAGACTATAAGTCTCTGCAGGTCGAAGCCAAGAGTGGAGAACAGAAGGCCTATGGGGAGGAGCCCTTATATCTCTCTTCCATGACATCCAACCATGTGAACTTGACACTGCCTGTTGGAGAAAAAAGCGTAGAGGTAAAGCTGCTTAAATATCTTCCCACCGCAGAAGAGAAAGCTGTTGCTGATCCCGCAGGAAAAAAGATTTTAGAACTCAAGATTGCTACAGGTACCAAAGGGCAGATCTATTACCTTACTAAAGGGCAGAAGATCGATTTTGGTGGATTCTATCTTGCCTATGAGGCAGAGCCTTCTGCGACCAAGCCAACTTTCTTGATCCGTGACAGTGGAGAGGGGTTCAAAGTAGCATTTCCCTTCAAACTCACCACGGTCAATATGAATGACAGGAGTAGTGGTGAGTTGGATAAGGGAGAGAATGACTTTACCCGAAGAATGCTGTATCAGTTTGGAACCAACTCTATCGTGCTAAAGGCAGTGCACCCTAAAGCACGGGTAGAGATGGTGGCGAAAGATCTCAAGACCCAAGGGGGCAAAGCAGAGTATCTGGAGTGGCTGGTCACTGTCAATGGTGCATCAAAGCATGTAGTAACACGACCCTACAAAGGTGATATGGGCGAGATACACAAAATGAAACTTGACGGTGTAGATATCCAGATGCGTGTAGGTGCTAAACAGATCGATCTGCCATTCTCTATCAAACTGCTAGATTTTCAGCTAGAACGCTATCCGGGCTCTATGACACCAGCCTCTTATGCCAGTGAAGTAGTATTGATTGACAAAGAGCAGGGGATTGAAGAGCCCTACAGGATATATATGAACCATATTTTGAACCATCGCAACTATCGCTTTTTCCAATCCTCCTATGATCAGGATGAGAAGGGCACGGTACTTTCAGTCAACCATGATCCGGGGACTTGGCTTACTTATATAGGCTATCTCCTGCTTGGTATCGGAATGCTCTGGAGCCTCTTTATCCCCACCGGGCGTTTTCAGAAGCTCCTAAAGAGCGCACGCAAACTCCAGGGGGTAACAGCAGTAGCTGCACTGCTGGGATTGGGCATGATGATGCCGCAGGTGACGCAGGCCGCATCACCTGACCTTACACCTGATATGCGTACACATATGCAGGCTTATGCTCTGCCTCATGCGCAGAAGTTTGGGATGCTCTCTGTGCAGGATCCACAAGGGCGCATGAAGCCGATGGATACCGTAGCGCACGAAATCATCTCCAAGATCACTGGTAAAAGTACGCTGGAAGGATTGGAGCCTACGCAGATACTGCTGGGCATGATCATGGAACCCTCTTTTTATCAGCATGTGCCTATGATCAAGGTGGGGCATCCAAAAATTGCAAAAGAATTGGGCTTGGATGCAGGAGCAAAATTTGCAAAGTTTTCAGATTTCTTCACCCAAAAAGAGGGGAACTACAAACTCTATAAAGAGATTACCAAAGCAAGTAGAAAAAAACCACTGGAGAAAAGTCAGTACGATAAAGAGCTGATAAAGATCGACGAGCGAACCAATATCGCCTATATGGCGTATCAGGCCTCACTGTTGCGTATCTTTCCTGTCCCCAATGATGCCAACAACAAATGGTTGGCACCCGTGGATGCACTGAAGGCACTACCCAAAGCACAGGCGGACAAGGTGAAGCTGGCGATCTCTGCCTATTTCCAGATGGTTGGCGAGAGTGTGAAGACGGGTAACTGGAGTAATGCAGATACGGCACTCAAGGGCATACAGATCTACCAAAAGCAGTATGGGGCGGCTGTGATGCCAAGTGAAAGCCATATCAAGATGGAGATACGATACAACAAGTTTGGATTGTTTAGCAAACTGGTACCATTGTATCTTCTGCTGGGTCTTCTTCTGTTGCTGTTTGCCTTCATCCATGTGATCAAGCCGACATTTTCACTCAAATGGATCATGAGGGGTGCCTGGGCTCTACTGCTCTTTGGTTTTGCCATGCACCTGCTGGGACTGGGCATCCGGTGGTATATTGCCGGACATGCGCCTTGGTCCAATGCGTATGAGTCGATTGTCTTTATTGCAGCAGCTACGGTGCTTGCAGGGATTATTCTCGCGAAAAACTCCCCCTTTGCTTTGGCAGGTACAGCGATACTGGCAGGGATCACGATGGGTGTGGCACATATGAACTTCATCAATCCAGAGATAACCAATCTCGTACCGGTGCTCAAATCATACTGGCTAATGATTCATGTGGCAACGATTATCTCTGGAGATGGTTTCTTGGGGCTTGGCTCGATCCTTTCTCTGCTGGTGTTGGTACTTTATGTAATCAGAGGAAAGAAGGGTACCCCCAATATCGACCGTTCCATCAAAGAGCTGAGCAATCTGTCCGAAATGGGATTGATCATAGGACTGATGCTGCTCACGATCGGAAACTTTCTGGGCGGTGTCTGGGCCAATGAGAGCTGGGGACGCTACTGGGGCTGGGATCCCAAGGAGACTTGGGCGGCAGTGACGATTCTGATCTATGCGACGGTACTGCATCTACGGTTTATCCCGGCACTCAAGTCAAACTTTACTTACAATGTGGCAGCGACATGGGCCTACTCTACGGTATTGATGACCTATTTTGGCGTAAATTATTATCTCTCGGGGCTCCACTCCTATGCTGCAGGTGATCCTGTGCCGATCCCACTATGGGTCTACTATGGTATCGCAGGCTTATTGGTGCTTACACTGGTAGCAGCCAGAAATAGAAAGCTAACAGACTCCTAGAAGAGACTATCTTCATTTGTGGAAGAGGAGACAATCCTCTTCCAGCGTGATAAAAACCCATGCTTCAAATAGTAACAGAGCGTTCTATTCCTCTTCGTCCAGGGCTTGCTTTAACAGCACATTATCTAAAGTAAGATACCCTACCTTAGTGACGAAATTTCACTATTTTATTTATTAAAAAGGGGAAAATATGGCAGCAATGGCAGCACCGGAAAATACACCGGTATGGGTAAATACCAGTAGATGTAAAGCCTGTGATATCTGTGTGGATGCATGTCCTGCAGGCGTACTATCTATGCAGCAGGAAGCGACTTCAATACTGGGTGCGATGATCAGTGTCGTGACACCAGAGGCGTGTATCGGATGTCAGGAATGTGAACTCTCCTGTCCGGATTTTGCGATCTATGTAGCAGGTCGAAAAGAGTTTAAATTTGCAAAACTGACAGATGCATCAAAAGCAAGACAAGAGGCAATCGCCAAGAATGGTTATCGATTGCCTACAGATTACAAGGAGGCCAACTAATGTCAGCAACAAGAGAAGTCATAGCCAACGGTAACGAGTTGGCTGCAAGAGCAGCGGTAGATGCCGGATGTAAATTCTTTGCCGGATATCCGTTGACACCGTCCAGTGAGATCATGCATGTGGTTTCTGACCTGCTGCCAAAAATAGGTGGCGCAGCGATACAGATGGAAGATGAGATCGGAGGTGTGGCGGCAGCTATCGGTGCCTCTATGTCAGGCGTACGATCCTTTACCGCTACTTCAGGTCCTGGTATCTCACTCAAGGCAGAAAACCTTGGTCTCGCCCAGATGGTAGAGAACCCATTGGTAGTGATCAATGTTATGAGGGGTGGTCCTTCTACTGGTCTACCGACGCGTGTATCCCAGGGGGATGTGGCACAGGCCAAAAACCCAAGCCATGGTGACTATAAATCTATCACAGTATGTGCAGGAAATCTTGAAGAGTGCTACACTGAAACAGTCAGAGCCTTCAACCTTGCAGACAGATTTATGCAGCCTGTCTTTGTGCTGCTGGATGAGACGATCGGTCATATGCATTCCAAGGCAGTACTTCCTTCATTGGAAGAGGTGCAGGCAGGTATTAAGCTCAGAAAGACCTTTGACGGTGCTCCTGAAGACTATAAGCCTTATGGTGTAGGAGAGGATGAGCCGGCGGTGCTGAACCCTATGTTCCAGGGATACCGATACCATATGACAGGATTGCACCATGGCCCGACAGGTTTCCCGACCGAAGAGATCGAAACCTGTAGAAAATTGATTGACAGGCTCTTTAAAAAAGTCGAAGCACATCAGGATGAGATCGAATCAAATGAAGAGTATATGGTAGATGATGCCGATATCCTGATCATTGGTTATGGTTCTGCATCGTTGGCTATCAGAGAAGCGGTCAACACGCTGAGAGCAGAGGGTGTGAAAGTGGGTATGTTCAGACCTATCACACTGTGGCCGTCTCCGGAGGCGAGAATGCATGCACTTGGACAGAAGTTTGAGAAAGTACTTTCTGTAGAGCTAAACCAAGGGCAGTACCTTGAAGAGATCCAAAGATCAATGGGAAGACTGGATATTGAAAAATTGACCAAAACCAACGGTCGTCCATTCTCTCCTGCAGATATTATAGAAAAAGTGAAGGAGGTATTTTAACCATGGCATTTAATTATGATCAATATCTAAGAGTAGACAAGATGCCAACACTGTGGTGTTGGGGATGTGGTGATGGTGTTATCTTGAAATCATTCATCAGGGCGATTGATAAATTGGGCATCAACAAAGATGATATGTGTCTGGTGTCTGGTATCGGATGTTCGGGTAGATTCTCCTCCTATGTCGATATGAATACCGTACACACTACGCACGGAAGAACGATTGCTTTTGCCACAGGTATCAAGCTTGCCAATCCTGATAAGCATGTGGTCTGCGTGGCGGGTGACGGTGATGCATTGGCGATCGGTGGTAACCATACGATCCACGGATGTAGAAGAAATATCGATATCACGCTGATTCTTATCAACAACTTTATCTATGGTTTGACAAACTCTCAGACTTCTCCTACTACCCCAAGAGGGTTCTGGACGGTCTCCCAAAAAGCAGGTAACATTGATCCGACCTTTGACGGATGTAAGCTGGCAGAAGCAGCCGGTGCCTCTTTTGTGGCCAGAGAGACAGTGAATTCTCCCAAGAAAATGGAGAAGATCATGGTGGAAGCACTCAAGCACAAAGGCTTTTCCTTTGTCGAGATCAACTCTAACTGCCATATCAACCTGGGTAGAAAAAACAAGATGCAATCTGCTATGGCCAACCTTGACTGGATTGACAGTATTACTGTCTCTAAGAAAAAATGGGATGAGATGCCAGAAGAGGAGAAACGGAACCATCTTCCTCTAGGCATCCTCAAGCAGGATACAGAAGCACTGGAGTATTGTGCGATGTATGAAGAGGTCAAAAAAGCACAGCAAGGTCAAAGAGGGGTAATTACCCAGGATGACTTTGAGAAGAAAATATAAGGAGCTGACAGATGAGTAAAATTGTAATGAGATTTACCGGTGTCGGTGGACAGGGCGTACTACTGGCAGGTGAGATCTTCGCTGCGGCAAAGATCAAAGATGGTGGCTTTGGTATCAAAACAGCTACCTATACTTCGCAGGTACGAGGCGGCCCAACTGTGGTGGATATCCAGCTGGATGACAAAGAGGTCTTTTACCCCTATGCGATTGATGGTGAGATCGACTTCATGCTTTCGGTAGCAGATGTCAGTTATCAGCAGTTCAAGGGCGGAGTCAGAGATGGTGGTACAATCGTGATAGAGCCAAATCTGGTACACCCTACAGAAGAGGACAGAAAGAGATGGAATATCGTAGAGATACCGATCATCACTATCGCTAAAGAAGAGGTAGGTAATGTGATCACACAATCCGTCGTCGCACTGGCAATTGCCAACACCTATACCAAGGCATTGGATGAGCAAGTGCTTATTGATACTATGCTCTCTAAAGTTCCCAAAAAGGTACATGAGCTCAACCTCAAAGCCTATGAACTAGGAAAAAAATACGCACTCGAAGCTATGAAGTAGTCTTTCTTCTTGCTTCACTGCATCTTTGCAGGAGCGGCTTAGTCACGTACTAAGCGTACGCTCCTGCGCCACAACCTACAAATCTACAGCAAATCAAGAAGAAATCTTTACTTCATTTCTTTTTTTGGGTCTTTGTTGCTATTTGATGCTCCCTCTCAACAACCCTCACATCTACAGCAAATCAAGAAGAAATCTTTACTTCATGGTGAAGTAAAATACTCTTAATTTCCAATTCCTTATTTTTTCAGTATAATCTAACCAATAAAACTTAGTCAGGACAAAACTATGAAGATATTACTTATAGGCGCAGGCAATATGGGGGGAGCGATGCTCTCTGGATTGGATAGATATGATGTGACGGTTGTGGAAGCATATCAGCCTAGACAGGAAGAGCTAAGAGCACTCTACCCCAATGTGACATTGCTGGACAGTGTGCCTTCACTGAATGGGTTTGTGGTGATCTTGGCGATCAAACCACAGTCGCTAGAGAGTTTGGTGTGTGAAGGCGAAGCACAGGCAGTGATCTCTATCTTGGCAGGTACCCCACTGGAGAAAGTCAAAGAGAAGGTCAAAGCCAAAGCCTATATCCGAGCCATGCCAAATCTCGCAGCACTCAAGCGTAAATCAGTGACTTCGGTCTGTGGAGATGAGACATTCAAAGAAGAGGCATTACAGTTACTTTCCTCTATCGGGAAAGCCATCTGGCTGGAGAGTGAAGCCCAGCTGGATATCGCTACAGGTATCGGCGGCTCTGCTCCTGCTTGGATCGCTCTAGTAGCCGAAGCATTGAGTGATGGTGCAGTCAATATTGGACTGCCCAGAGACAAAAGCTATGCCTATGTCGCTGCGCTAATGGAGGGAATGGGTGCCCTGCTGGAGGACGAGCATCCAGCCATCATCAAAGACCGCGTCACCTCTCCCGGCGGCACAACGATCGCAGGTACAGCTGCACTGGAAGAGGGTGGTGTGAGAGATGCCTTTATCAAGGCGGTAGAGGTATGTTATGAGCGGACGAAGGGCTTGGCGTAGGTTCGAGGGTGTCTTTCCTCGGCAGGCATTCAAATAAGATATAGTCTCTACCTGCGCATTGATCCATATTCAACACCGCGTATTTTTTTATTTTAGGAATAAAAAATGAAAAAAAGTGCTAGTGTATTTGACATTTTTATGGTATAAAGAGATCAGAAAATAGATTATTATGTAGGAGACAATATGTCAAAAATAACAAAAATAAAAGCAATTACTATGGTAATCCCACTTATAATGGCAGCAGAAACCCATGCGACAGCTCAGGATGTGCATGAGATTATAGATATTTGCACCTCTTCAGAAAAGATCATGAAGGACTATGCGTTAATAGGTATGAAGTTTACCTATGGGGAACTTAAGAAGGATCTGAAAGAAACAACAACACACCTTGATAGCGAGATGACGGATTTGGAGGGACATAAAGTTTCCAAAAGTCTCCACGATGCTGAAGTGGGCATAGATAAAGAATGGGCAAAAATAGAGAAAGAGTTGAAAAATTCACCAGAGAAACGAAGTGCCCTTGCACTAGAGCATCATATAGATATTTTTGCCAAACACTGTGAAGCATTGGCTGAGCACCTGGCGGCTGATGTGCAAAACAAAGCGGAACAGTATGTCGTAGAAATAGCTAGGCTGAACCTTGATGTTCAGAGGTTGGCAGGTGTGTATGTGATGAAATCATGGAATGCTATAGCTGATGATGAGTACATTAAGATTGTCAAAAAAATTCTAGAAGATTATGCAGAAACTTATCAGAAACTTATGCAGGCAGATGAAAAAATGGTGAGCAATGAGGTAAAAGAGAGGCTAAGGACTATTAAAAAGCATTTTATGTTATTTGAATTTATGGCTGAGTCAAATACGGGACGATATGTACCACTTTTGGCATCAAAAAAGGCAAATAAGATCAACAAAGAGACAATCAAAATACTCAAGTTTGAAGAAAGTAAAGTAGAGTAGTATTGGAGTCTCAAAAGCGATGGAGCCTATATGTAAAAACTAAAATATAAGTTCTCATTGAGGGTGATGGCAACTAGAACACTTAGAAACTCCTAGATATTTGGTTATGTGCGCTTGTATATGTTTATCTCATAGGGAGAAAGGGGAGAAACCCAATCATGACAATTACTGCACGCTTTCAAGTACCCTCATGAGCATCCTAGTCCTCTCCTCAGAGATATTCCCCTCTCCATCCAATACGCCCGAGATCATTGCGATACCGCTGGCAGCTTTGGCTGCGACGACATCGGCGATGTTCTCCTCTGTGATACCTCCGATGGCTACGATGGGGTAGGGTACGGAGCGTGCCCATGCTTTGAGTCTTTCTGTTCCTACGGGGGGGTAGGTGAGTGCCTTGGAGATGGGCTCGTAGATAGGGCCGATCGCTAGATAGCTGGGCTTGAACCCTAGCGCGATGTTGATCTCTTCGGGGGTGTGGGTGCTGATGCCTAGCCTGATACCAGCTTCCCAGATAGCTTGTGTGTCTGCCTCTTCGATATCCTCTTGACCTAGATGGATACCATACGCGTGATGTTTGATAGCGAGCTGCCAGTAGTCATTGATGAAGAGACGGGCATGGTATCGCTCTGAGATCTTGATCGCTTGGATGATCTCCTCCTCTAGTGCCCTGCCTGTGAGGTCTTTGACTCTGAGCTGTGTGGTGTTGATGCCACACTGGTAGAGAGGCTCCAGCTTGTCTGTTCTGTCTACGACGGGGTAGATGCCTAGAGGGGTGTCGTCACATGAGGGGAATGTCATAGGGTCTCCTGATGCCAAAATGGTACGCCTACGGTGGGCGTAGAGGGTGAGGCAAACTCTCTCTCTTTCATGGCTCCGGCTTCGTAGCCCAGTCGCCCTGCCTCTACCGCGCCTGCAAAGGCCTGTGCCATCATGACAGGCTCTTGTGCCAGCGCGACAGCGGAGTTGAGCAGGATGCCATCATAGCCTAGCTCCATCGCTGCGATAGCGTGGGAGGGTTTGCCGATCCCTGCATCGATGATGAGGGGAATATCAGGGAAGGCCTGCCTGATGGCTTGGAGGTTGTAGGGGTTGATGAGCCCTTTGCCTGAGCCGATAGGGGCGCCCCAGGGCATGAGGATCTGACAGCCTGTATCGACCAGCTTTTTGGCAACGACAAGATCATCGGTGGTATAGGGGAAGACCTCAAAGCCCTCCTTGACGAGTACCTTGGCAGCCTCTACTGTCTCGTAGGGGTCTGGCTGGAGGTTGTACTGGTCTCCTATGACCTCCAGTTTGATCCAGTGGGTACCGAAAACCTCTCTTGCCATCTGTGCGATAGCGATCGCCTCTTTGG
>JALWVW010000116.1 GCA_027079365.1 Campylobacteraceae bacterium
ATGAAATAGACACCGTTCTTCTAAGTAAAATACAAAGAGATTTGCTTAAAGACAGCCTTCAGATTGTAGAGAAGTTTAAGAAAATAATTATAAGACATTTTTCTTTGGAAAACCTATAGTGCTTGTATCGCTAAAGAAGAAGTGGAATAGAAGGGCGCTCAAGGAGAAGCAGTATGAGAAACTTTTTGAGCCATATATCGGTACAGAACTTGTGGTGCTTGATACAGAAACTACGGGATTGAATCCTCAGAAAGATGAGATTCTTTCTATCGGTGCAGTGATTATTAGAGACAATAAGATAGTGATGAATCAATCATTTGAGTGCTTTGTAAAACCAAGTGCGAATATCTCAAAAGAGAGTATCAAGATCCATCATATCAGAGAGTGCGATCTCTTAGAAGCCATAGAAGTAGAAGATGCGATCAGGCAACTTTTGGATTTTATGGGTAATCGTCCTATTGTAGGCTATTATATTGACTTTGACCATAAGATGATCAGTAAGTATACCAAACAGATCATTGGTTCGACATTGCCTCAACCTACGATAGAGCTCTCTAGCATGTACTATAAAAGGTACAGAAAATCTTCTTCTTATGAATTTGTGGATCTGCACTTTGATGCTATTATGAATGCCCTGAAACTGCCTTTTCTGGGAAAGCACGATGCCTTGAATGATGCCATTATGTCTGCAATGATCTATTTGAAATTGAAGAGTATGCCCGAATACAAAGGTGCTTTCTCGTAGAAGCATACGAGAAAGAAAAAAGATTCTGTTTAGATGGCAACAGATCTGGCACTAATACAGGCATCTAGTGCTTCTAGATCTTCTATAAGTGCTTTTGTCACGGTGTTGTCTACTTTAACAACAGCCAGTGCATGCCCTTTGCCGTCTCTGCCCAGTCTAAAATCAGCAATATTGACTTGATGTGCCGCAATGAGACGTCCTACATCACCAATGACACCCGGCTCATCATTGTTCTTAAAGAGGATGAGGTTGCCTTTTGGTTCTAACTCTAGAGCATAGCCGTCGATATCTACAATGCGCTGTGCAGAGTCTCCCAGTACTGTGCCGCTGATCTTAAAGACATTGCCATTTTGGGTGGTGAGTCTGAGTGTTACCATATTCTCAAAACCAGAGCCGGAGAGGGCAGTTTCTTTTTCGACCTGCATCCCTCTCTCCACTGCTACATGCTCTGCATTGACATAGTTTATCTGATCACCAAGAGACTCTTTTAGGACACCTACTGTGGCAAAAGTCGTCAATGAATCAATATGTTCTGAAACCTTGCCTGAGGTAGTGATCTTCATGGATTGTACGCCGCTTTTGGTGACCTGTGCGCTCATATGTCCGATCTTCTGTGTAAGCTCCAGATAGGGACGCAGGAAATCAGGAAGTTCACTCTCTTTGATAGGCAGATTGAGGGCATTAGGGTAAGAGATCCCTTTGGCAGAAGCAATAGCATTTTCTGCTGCTTGGATAGCAATATTCTGCTGAGACTCCCTGGTATTGGCACCTAGGTGAGGAGTGACAGTGACATTGTCGAGATCCAGTAAGGGATGGTCAGTAGCAGGCTCTTTGTCAAAAACATCGATCCCTGCCATGGCAATTTTACCGCTCTTGAGTCCTTCAATCAGTGCTTTCTCATTGTAAAGTCCGCCTCTGGCACAGTTGACCAGAATAACACCGTCTTTCATGCGTTCGATCTCTTTTGTGCTTATTATGTCTCTGGTTTCATCTGTTTTGGGGGTATGTATAGTGATAATATCGCAGGAGAGAATATCCTCAAAATCATTGGTATAGGTGATATCGAGATCAGTGGCTTTGGACGGACTGATATAGGGGTCATATGCCACAATATCCATCTCAAAAGCTTTGGCGCGCTTTCCCACGCGAGAACCAATATTGCCAAAACCTATAATACCAAGTTTTTTGTCTTTAAGCTCCGTACCGTACCAGTCCTGTCTTCGCCAAACTCTGTCTATCTTGAGGTTGTTGTGGGCATAGGGAAACTTACGTACGCAACTCATCATGTGGGTCATGGTAAGCTCTACCGCAGCGATAGTATTTGCCGTGGGCACATTCATTACTACAATACCCAGTTTGCTGCATCCTGGGATATCTACATTGTCTACACCTACGCCGGCACGCACAATAGCCTTAAGTTTTTCTGCTTTCTCGAGAAATTTCCCGTCAATATCTGTGGAGCTTCTGGTGATAGCAACATCGGCGAGAGGAATGAATTTTTCTAAAAGTATATCTTTTGGCTCATCGGCGGCATTGATCATAGTGATCTCTGGGTCAGAAGCTAGGATATCTAGCCCCTTTTGGTGAATGTGGTCGCATACAACGATTGTCATAGGTCTTCTTATTGTAATTTATCTTTGATGAGGTCACCCAGTGTCATACTGTCGTCCTGCTCACTATTGAGAGAGTCAAGTGCCTGTCTCTCCTCCTGTCTTTCAAGCCTCTTGACAGAGACTCTGATTCTACCGCTTTGAGAATCAATGAAGCTGATCACGCCCTTGATCTCCTGGCCTTTTTCTATCTCATCGAACTTAAGCGGATAGAGATCTTCTGTGCGTATCAGTGCATCTACGCTGTTGTCCAGAGCGATAAAGACGCCAAAATCTTTTTTGTCTTTGACTGTCCCTGTGACAATATCCCCATTTTTGTGGTTTTTAGCAAACTCATCTACAGGCGAGTCTTCAAGCGCTTTTTTACTGAGTGATATTTTGCCGGCATCTGCATCTATTTTGATAATTTTGACCTCTACTTCATCACCTGTCTTGAAGAGGTCCTTGGCATTGACTGATTTGTCCCATGATGTTTCTTGATTGTGAAGTAATCCTTCTACGCCATCAAGCTTGACAAAAGCACCAAAATCAGTCAAAGAAGTTACAGTACCGGTGAGGATATCTCCAACTTTATGTTTGACGGAGAAAGCCTCCATGGGCTTAGGTAAAAGTGTTTTAAGGCTGACCCTAAGTCTTCTCTTTTCTTTGTCGATTTCGATGACTTCAACATTGATCTCGTCATCAACACTCATATAATCTTTGGGATGCTTGACATTTTTGTCCCAGGAGATCTCCGAGACATGAAGGAATGCCTCAAGATCTTCACCAAGATCCACGAACACACCATAAGGCTCGATATTGCTTACGGCAACAGTGACGGTGTCTCCTACTCCCAGGATATCATCAATCTCCTGCCATGGATCAGAACTTGCATCTTTGATAGAGAGAGACAGATGTCTCTTTTTTTTGTCATAGTCAAGCGCAATCACATTGACTTCGTCACCCTCTTCAAAATATTTGGAAGGGTTTACGGGGCCTTTGTGTGAGATCTGAGAATAGTGTACAAGCCCATCCATTCCGCCTACATCTACGAACATGCCATAGCTTGTAATCTTTTTAACAATACCAATAACAGGATCTTTGCTTTCCAGGAGCTTGTCTACAATTTCTTGAGATTTTGCCTTGTCTCTTTCGATCAGCTCTTTCCTTGAGATGACGACAGAGCCTCTGTCCTTATCCACCTTGACGATGACCGCTTTGACTTTTTTCCCTACTGCTTCTACTTTGGAGCTAAGATAGGAGAGGGTACGTGGCATGAAAAATTCGAGACCATCTACCTCTACTACATAGCCTCCCTTGTTTTTCTTAGTAACAACACCTTCGACAATAGTTTCCTGCTCTGGATCATAAGTCTCGATGAATGCATTAAGCGCGACTCTTTTTTGTGCTGCAAAGTAGGAAATTCTTCCTCTTCCCAGTGTGACTACCTTGATCAAATCACCGACATTAAACAGTATGTTGCCCTCTTCATCCTTGATCTCTTCAAGTGAGAGTACAGAGTCTCTGCCTCCGCCTATATCTACAACAGCCTGTTCTTCTGCCTCATCTATCTTAACAATTGTGCCTTCTACCAAGTCACTTCTTGATTCTGTTTTCTTGAACGACTCCTCAAGCATCGCTTCAAAATCAACTTCTTCTACTTCGATATCTTCGAACTTCATATACCTATCCTTATGTTTGCCTAATTTGGCGTAATTATACTATTATTTATTTAAAACTGCTGAATCACTGGGAAAAAGCATGGGTGAGGGAAAAGTATGGAAGAAGAAAAGGGCTACAGAAAGCCCATTCTTTAGACTATCTTCTCTATGCTATCTATGACATTTTGTACGACCCAGTCAGGGGTGGACGCACCGGCACTGATACCACATAAATTTTTATTTTGGAACCATTCTGTCTGAAGTTCCTGCTCATTTTCGATGAGATAGCTGTCAGGACAGTAGTTTTTGCAGATAGAGTAGAGTTGTTTGGTGTTGGAGGAGTTTTTTCCACCAATGACAATCATGATATCTGCCTCTTTTGCCAAAGAAGCTGCGGCATCCTGGTTCTCAAATGTTGCATTGCAAATGGTATTGAATACGCGTAGCTCTTTGGTTTGGAGGATGAGGGTATCCACAATTTTCATAAAATCTGTGGGCTTTCTGGTTGTTTGCGCTACAATAGCGACCTTTGATTTGAGTGGGAGGGTTTTGAGTTCATCCTTGTCCAGTACGACAAAAGCATCTCTTTGATCCTTGGCATAACTGATAACCCCTTTGATCTCGGGATGATCCGCATCCCCGAAGATGACGATGCTGTACCCCTCTTCGCTCATTTTTTCTACGATTTGCTGGGGTGTGGTCACAAAAGGGCAGGTAGCATCAGAGATCTGCTTCCCCTCTGCTTCTAGCTGAGCCAGTTCATTTTTGGGAATACCGTGGGTACGAATGACGATAGAGTCGTATTGTTCTGCCTCCTCCATATTGTCTGCAAGACCCACATTGAATCCCTCTTTGAGCCTATTGATCTCATCTTTATTGTGGATAAGAGGGCCATAGGTAGCGCTTCCCTGACTTTTTTCTGCTATCTTGATAGCCCGTTTGACACCAAAGCAAAATCCATAAGAGGATGCCAGTCTAATTTCCATGTGTTACCTCGCTTATTTTTCGTAGAATGTTACTAAAATTGGGAAAAGAAGTTTCTATACACGCAATATCTTCAATGGTCATACCGGACAATATGCCAGCGACTGCAAAACTCATGGCGATACGATGGTCACCGTAGCTGTTAATTGTTGCCTTTTTTAAGTTTCCACCAACAATATCATAGCCATCTTCTCGTTCTCTGGTCTCAATGCCGGCATGGCCAAGTCCTTCCAGCGTGGCAGCGATGCGGTCACTCTCTTTGACCCTGAGCTCTTTCGCGTTGAATACAGAGCTGGTACCTTTGGCCGTGGCCATTGCAATAGCAAGGGCAGGAAGCTCATCAATTAGCCATGCTATATGTGTATCTATAATCACGGCATTGAGCTGTCCACGGTAACGGACAGTGATGGTGCCAATAGGCTCATATTTGTCTTCTAGCAGTGTATAAGCAATGTCGGCTCCCATTCTCTCTAGAACTTTGTAGGCCTCTATACGTGTAGGATTGAGCGAGACATTGCTGATGGTGACTTGTGCGCCTGGTGTGATCGCAGCAGCAATGGCAAAGAAAAATCCGCTGGAAGGGTCTGCGGGTACAGTGATGTTGAGTGGCTTTAGTGGCATATCGGGTGGTACGATTTTGATCCAGCCATCGTCCCCTGTCTGGATATCTACGCCCATGCCTCTGAGCATTCTCTCTGTATGATCCCTACTTAGGAGAGATTCTTTATAGTAACTGGGCTTGTCTGCTTTGAGTGCAGCCAATATCAATGCAGATTTAATCTGTGCAGAATCGATAGAAGAGGCATAGCGAAATGCCTCTAATCCTCCACCTCTGATGTGTAGTGGCGCAAGGTTTCCCTCTGCCCTTCCATCGATCTTGGCTCCTATCTCTCGCAAGGGGTTGACTACTCTACTCATGGGTCTATCGCGTAAATACTTATCGCCTGTGAGTACAAAGCTTCCCTCGATACCGGAAAGAAGCCCGCAAAAAAGTCTCATTCCAGTGCCTGCATTGCCGCAGTCGAGTATATCGTTTGGTTCACTCAGGGTTTTTGGCGGCACAATGGTGATATCGGTTCCCTCTCTCTGGACAGTGGCGCCTAGCTCTGCCACAATATTGAGAGAGTTTAGGGTATCTTCACCTTGTAGAAAGTTTTTAATCTTAGAGGGTTGATTACTGAGCAGAGCAAACATTGCGCAGCGGTGGGAGATAGACTTGTCTGCTGCAATGTCATCACACTGCAGGACAAAGGGCTTTGAGGCGGGAGAGACAGTGAAAGAACTCATCGGATCTTGGCTCCGCAGTCCTGTGCCAGTATAGACAGAATCTCCTGTATGAGTGTCTCTATCATCGCGTCAGAAAGGGTGCCTTCCATGGACTGGAGATAAAATCTGATCGTCATACTTTTCTGCGATCCCAAAGAAGCGTCCTGATAAATATCTACAGGGAAGAAACGCTTGAGCAGAGGATTCTCTATGCGCGAGATACTTTGTGCGACTTTAGAAAAAG
>JALWVW010000117.1 GCA_027079365.1 Campylobacteraceae bacterium
TCACCAAGCTGATGCTGGTGGAGGGGCTCAAATATGATGACCCCAAAGTCAAAACACTTACAGAGAAATATCTGCACAGTTGGGAGATGAACTGGATGGGCTTCAATACCGGTAGAGACTTTGTCCTTTCGCCCAAGCCAGAACAGTTCCCGATCAATATGTTTGGCTACCCCTATGCAGAGGCAGAGGGGGATGTGCTCAACTACTACAATCCCAAAGAGTTCGGCTTCAGGATCACTTCGCAGGAGATTAAGTAGGTGGATCAGGCGATAGACTGCTGCGACATGGCTTGTCCCGAGCCTGTCCTGCGTACCCAGGAGGTGCTGGATGGGATGCGTGAAGGGATACTGGCTGTCAGGCTCAACTCCTTCTCCTCGATCCAGAATGTCAAGCGGTACGCCAAAAACAACGGGCTCTACTGTGAAGAGAAAAAAGAGGGAAAGATCACCACGATCTCTATCGTCAAGGGCTACACCTGCGAAATAGAGACGGGGCAGGAGCAGCTTGTATCGGCAAAACAGCGGTCTTTTTGGGCACTGATCGGTGGTGCGGTGGTCACAGCGGTGCTGGCAAGTACCTGCTGTATCGCACCATTGCTTTTTCTGCTCTTCGGTGTGAGTGCGAGCAGCCTCTCTTTTCTCAAGCCGCTGGCACCCTACCACGATCTCTTCTCACTGCTGGCAGTGGGTGTGATAGGCTACCTGTGGTATCATTACTTCCGTGTGATCCGTCGCATGATCGTCTGTGAGGGATGGATATGCAGGTACTATCTGCTCTATCTGAGCATCGGTACTGTGGCGGTGGCTGTACTGTTGAGCTATCAGTACTGGGCAGTCTATTTTTTGTAAAGGAATTGAATAATGGATAAAAAGATACTGGCGACGCTGCTATGTACTATCATGTATGGCAGTGCATCAGAGAAGACAGTCAGCATTGATATAGAGGGGATGACCTGTCCGCTCTGTACCATGACGATCAAAAAAAATCTGAAAAAACAGCCTGGCGTACAGAAAGCAAAAGTACGCCTCAATACCCATACAGCTACGGTGACCTACGAGACAGACCAAATAGAGACTAGCCGTCTCCTCAAGGCAATAGAAGCAGTAGGGTACAAGGGAAAGATAAAGGAGAAATAGATGTTTAGTTTCGGTGCAAAACCCAAAACAGACCATAAGCTGACCAAATTCGTCAAAGCCGCAGGCTGAGCTGCCAAATTGGCTCCGGGGGAGCTAGACAAAGTAATAGGCAAGCTTGATTGTAGCAATGAGAATCTGATTGTCGGTATAGAAGGAAGTGAAGATGCGACAGTCTTTCGCATCGATGAGAGCAGGGCGATCGTCCAGACGGTCGATCTGATCACCCCGGTGGTTGATGATCCCTATCTCTATGGGCAGATCGCAGCGGCCAACAGTCTCAGCGATATCTTCGCTATGGGAGCCGATGTGGCTACGGCGATGAATATCATGGGATTTGATGGCTGCAACCATCCCAAAGAGGTGCTGGGAGAGATCCTCGCAGGCGGACAGAGCAAGATCGCAGAGTGTGGTGGCGTGATCGCCGGCGGGCATACGATCGAGACCCCTGAGATGCTCTACGGACTGAGCGTGACGGGCTTCATCCATCCTGAGCGTATCTACCGCAACAATACACCCCGAGAGGGGGACCTGCTGATCCTCACCAAGCCTCTGGGTATGGGGATACTGACCACAGCGATCAAGGCGGACAAGCTGGAGAAAAAGCAGATACCCAAAGTCGCTGCCATACTCTCGCAGCTCAACCAAAAAGCCTCTGAGGCGATGAGGGACTTTGCTGTACATGCCTGTACAGATAT
>JALWVW010000118.1 GCA_027079365.1 Campylobacteraceae bacterium
GTTAAAGATAGCGGCATCGGATAGACTTAAGGATTCGCCATTACAGAAGGTTTGCGTTGGGTCTCCTGTTGGGGCTGGGATTATATCTAGTAACTCGAAAGTGACTTCTAAGCCTATGGCACAGTTAGATTGACTTTGGAAAGCATAATACGTTCCTACCACTATCGATGTATTTCCTGGTATTAAGTTTGATGTTGTTGTATTTGCATCATACCAATAAATATTAGTGTAATCTCCATTATTAAATACAACAACATCATCAAATGTTAAACTAGCATCAGTACTACAGAAAGACTGATTAGCATTTCCTGTAGGCGCTTCTGCGGTAATACATAAAATAGTTACTGTTGCATCATCTGGATCTGCATCTGGTTCTGTATCATCAGAATCTGCTTGTGTATCATCATCTGGATCATCAGAATCATTAGTGAAAGTTTCTCCATTTGGTGTAGTATATGTTACTGTAGCAGAATTAATAATGCTTGCTTCAAAAGTATCTGCAAGAGTAATTATGTGTTCTGCAGTAACAATATGATTTTCACCTGGTGCTAGATCAGGAACAATTTCTGTTCCTCCTGTGAAGTTTGCATTTGCATCAACAATACTAATATTTGTTAAAGTGGTATTTCCAGTATTTGTTATGGTTATTGTATAACTAATAATGTCACCTACATTCATATCTCCACTTGCATCGGTATCGTCATAAGTATCTACTTTTTCAACACTCATTTGCGAAATTAAATCAGCTGTAAAATCAATGACTGTTACATCATCAGGATCAGTATATTGTTCTGTATCTGCATCATCATTATCATCAGTATTCGTTGGATCGTCAGAATCGTTTGTAAAAGTTTCACCGTTATGATCTACATAACTAACAGTAGCTGAATTTGATGTTGATCCTGAGTCCAATTCTGCCTGTGTAATAGTATGTTGAGCATTTACAACCCACGTTTCTGTAGGTGCTAAATCAGGTATTGGTGTTCCAGAAATTATTGTAGCGTTTGCATCTGTGATCGTTATTCCTGTTAGTGTTGAATCTCCAATATTTGTAATGGTTATTGTATAATCAATAACATCTCCTGCATTTAATATATTATCTGCTCCATTATCTATCGTTCCTGTTTTTTCAACACTCATTACAGATTCCATATCTAAAATAGTACCTGTTCCGCTTGTTCCACCTATGTTTAGCGTTAAAGTTTCGGTTCCTTCAATCAATATATCATCTATTGTTGGTATGGTAACCGTAAAGTCTGTTACACCAGCTGGCACTGTGATTTCTCCTGCAACTGCATCATAAGTTACACCGTTTGTGAAAGTTGGAGGAATCGTATAATCTAAAGCACTTGTGGATACATCACTTATTGCAAATGAGTAAATTTCATCTATTGCAGAGTTACTTACTGTAACATCAAATACTAAATCCTCTCCTTCATTTACTGTTGGGCTACTTACAGATGGTGCAGCCAAAATATCATTATCGGTAATGATTCCTTCTGCGGTATCGGCTGGGGCTCCTGCTTCGTCAACGCCTATGGTTAAATCGTAATTCTCTGTGCTTTCTACTATAGCATCATCATTCGTAATGACGGTTATCGTAAAGCTGTCTACGCCTGCGGGTACGGTTAACGTGCCTGCAACTTCATCATAAGTGACGCCATCGGAGAATACAATGGTGTTTCCGTTTTGGTAATCTAAAGCGGCGCCTGCTAAGGCCGTATCATCGGCTATCGTAAATGGATACGTTTCAACTGTTGTTGAGGTGCCATTCATCGTTACCGTATGTACTAAACTGGTGC
>JALWVW010000119.1 GCA_027079365.1 Campylobacteraceae bacterium
AAAACAAGCAAATCAGCCATCGGGTTTGTGATCGGCAAAAACTATCTGGCTGTGGCCAACTATGATGACAAGTCTGTCGATATTCTTACCCGTGATCTCAAGCCAATCGAGAAGATCAAGACAGGCTCCAAAAATGTGGGTATCAAGATCGATAAAGACAAACTGATCTTTGCAGAGATGGACAATGACAAAGTGGCTGTCTATCAGGACAAGAACAGCGGAAAAGGATTGCCAAAATTTGAGAAGCTGAAAGTATTTGATGTAGGCAAGATGCCTTTTGATGCGATGATTCAGGGTCACACCTATATCGTAGGCTTCTTTCTCACCAAAGGGTTTGGCGTAATCGATCTCGATACCATGACCTACAAGCTGATCAAGGTGACTGCTGCAGGGAACAAACCGGTACTCAAAGTACCACATTTTGGTTTCTGGTCGCTAAGCCGTGACAAGACCTTCATCCCAGCTGTAGGCGACAACAAGGTGATGGTCTATGACAAGCAGTTTCACTTTATCAAAAATATCCAGATGCAGGGGCTGCCTGTCTTTACTTCACTGAGCCCAGATCAAAAGTATATTGCCGTGACATTCTCAGGCAAGGATTTCCCCACCATACAGATCGTCGATACGCAGACACTCAAGATCATCAAGACATTCCATTTCCCAGGCAAAGTACTTCATGTACGCTGGTCGAAACTCGATCCTCAGCTCTATGTCTCGGTCAATGATGCCAATCAGGTGAGCGTGATCGATACCAAGGAGTGGTTTTTGGAGAGGGATATCTATCAGGTAGAGCGCCCCTCGGGTATCTTTATCTATCCTCTGCCAGGGCACGAGTAGTGATGATTGGGAGACTTGCCTGGGCTGCCTTGCTCATCGTGGGTCTCCCCGTGGCATCTTTTGCTGCGCATGTGCACTGGATGGGTGACTACAGCGCGGCACGACAAAAGGCACAATCAACGCACAAGCCTTTGATGGTGCTGCTTATCAAGGCTGGGCAGAAGTACTCTCGTGACATCGTGCAACAGCAGTTTATGGATCAGCCTTATATCGACAGTATCAACAAGCACTTCATTCCTGTCATGATCGGCGATGGCGTGAAGATGAGTTATCCTATAGAGATGTACTATACGACGGTATTTCCCACACTCTTTTTTGTTGACAGCAGCAGGGAACTGTTTTTGACAAAACCGCTATATGGTAAGGAGATCAAAGCAGAGAGGTTGGCTAAGATCATGCAGGATTTGGGTATACTCCCAAAAAAATAGACGGACGCTATCTTCATGAAAAAAATACGCATCTTTATCAACGGCTTCGGTCGTATCGGACGGAGTGCAGCCCGCATCATCCTCCAAGACGGCAGCCTGGAACTGGTGGGAATCAATGACCTCTATGAGGTTGAGCAGATGGCGTACCTACTCAAGTACGACTCGGTCTATGAGACGCTGCCGATGGATATCAGCGCAGAGGGCAGTGAACTCTGGATTGATGATCAGAAGATACCTGTCTATAGCCAGAAGCGTCCTGCTGATCTCGACCTGAGAGCTCTAGAGGTAGATGTGATGCTTCAGTGCAGTGGCATATTCCTGACAGTAGCATCCAACCAGCCCTATATCGACAATGGGGCAGGCAAGGTCGTTATCTCTACGCCTCCCAGTGATGCGATGCCTACCTGTATCTGTAGCGTCAATGCTGATGCCTACGCTGGAGAGCCCATCATCTCCAACTCCAGCTGCTCTGCCAACGCCATCGTGCCGATCTTCAAGGTCGTAGAGAAGCATTTCGGTATCCGTGGGGCACAGATGCATATGTTTCACAGCTATACGGCATATCAGAACCTGCTCGATGTCAAACACTATGGCGCAGACATCCGTAGAGCCAGAGCTGCAGCAGTCAATATCATTCCCCTCAGCAGCAGTGCCGCCAGAGCTACCGCATACTTCTTTCCCCACTTGGCAGAGAATCTCCATGCCAAGAGTATCCGCATCCCCGTAGCTGCGACCACGATGTATGATCTGCTGATCAAGCTGGACGGCAGTTATGATCTGGAGCAGATCAGAGCGGGAATCATCACAGAGGTCAGCGAGCACTACCAAGGCATCCTAGCTACCACCACAGAGCCCAAGGTCTCCAGTGACTATATCGCTGATACGCACAGCGCCACTATCGACCTACCACTACTAGATCTGGCAGGAGACAATCTCCTCAGAGTCTCTGCCTGGCAGGATAATGAATATGGGTATGCCTGTAGGCTTGTGGAGATGGCGAAAGTGGTTGGTTCGATTTGATATTTGATACCTGGTACCTCGGCTGCTACAACCGAAGCAGTTTGGCGTGCATAAAAACTTGTTCCTTTTAGAATTTGTCTTTGTCATTTTTTAACTCGCTTAAAAAAGAGATGTTTGTTTTTGCTATTATTGCTAAAACACTTAAAGGATGCAAAAATGAAAATTATGAATTGCTATGTATGTGATATTAAGCTTACGCAAGAGAATACAGGAAATGAACATATTATTATCAATGCTTTAGGGGGAAGATTAAAATCTAAAAATCTTTTATGTAAATCTTGTAACTCTACATTTGGAGATAAAATAGATATTGCTCTTGCTAATTCTCTTAAAGATATTGGAAATATGCTTAACATTAAACGAGAAAGAGGAAAAGTACAAGATATTATAGGAAAAAATAATGACTTAAGAGAGTTTATTTTTTCTGCAAATGGTAGAATAAAACCAAGAGAGGCATTAATTGAATATAATGGCAATATTATAAGAGTTGGAGGAGAAAACAAGAAACAAATAGCTAATGCATTAGGTAAATTAAAATCAAAATATCCTTCTTTAAAAGTAGAAAAATCATTAGATAGTGTGGTTTTTAAAGATGAATCATTTTCAGAAAAAATTTATTTTGATAAATTTGATTTAAAAAGTAAAGAAATATTACAAGCCATTTGTAAATGTGCTATAAATTTTTATGTTTACAAAACATCTGATAGTGCATATATTAAACATTTACTCCCTTATATAAATAATAAAGAAGAAAAAAAAGTTGCTAATCTTCATTATATGGATAATTTATATAAACTAAATAAAGATGAATTGTTTCATATATTACACCTAGTTGGAGATTCAATAGAAAAAGTTTTATATGTATATGTGGATTATTTTAATTTTCATAAATTTTTAGTAATTTTAAATGATAATTATTTAGGCGATAATATTCAGTATACTTATTGTTATGATTTAATAAATTATAAAGAAATTGACAAAAAAGTTAATATAAAATATACTCGAAAAGAATTGTTTGAATTTATGAATATAGGCATAAATGAAGAGGTATATCGTAAAAACTTTAAACATATTATGAGATTGTCTAAAATAAAGAAAGAAAATTTATTGTTAGATGATATCATAAATAAAGCATTTGAAGTAATCAAAAATAAATATCCACAAGAAGAGTTATTCCTCCCATATATGAAAGATGAATTATTAAATGAAATCATGCAGAATATAGAGTATTTTTTATTAAAAGAAGTTCTAAGTTACGATTGTAAACTTTTAGAGTCAGTACGCCACTATACAGACTACGCATGCATTGACAGACAATAAAATATATGATATACTTCGGATATACAAAAAGGATATATCATGACAGCAACAATTTCAACTTGGGGAAACTCACAAGGTCTAAGATTTCCAAAAGACATCATGAAAGAGCTACATTTATCCATTGGTGACAAAGTGAAAATATTTATTGAAAACCAAAAAATTGTATTGGAGCCTATGCGACAATCAAGAGAAAAATATGACATTAATGATTTGGTCAAGAAGCTACCAGCCAATTATAAAACGCATGAAGTGTTCGAGGATAAAGTAGGGTTGGAAGAGTGGTAAAATACATTCCAGAACAAGGCGATATCGTAGCGTTGAGTTTTGATCCACAAAGTGGCCATGAGCAAAAAGGTCGCAGACCCGCTATCATCATCAGCAATAAAATATTTAATCAACATCTCGGGCTTGCTTTTGCCTGCCCTATAACAAACACAAAAAGAGATTTTCCCTTTCATGTCGCAGTAGAGAGTAAAAACATTACAGGTTTTATCATGGGAGAGCAGATGAAGTCCATAGATTATCAATCAAGAAATATAAAATTTATAGAAAAAGCAAACCAAAAGACTGTAGCTCAAATATTGGGTATCATCGATAGCATCATACAGTAGTGTGGACGGTAATCATAGTATGAAACAGCAGCAAAAAACGGTACTCATCACTGGAGCCAGTAGCGGTATGGGGAGAGCTACGGCAGCGCATCTGGCGGGTGAGGGCTATCTGGTCTATGCAGCTTCGCGTACCCCTCACAAGCTGGAGGGGCTCCATGTGCATATCATTCCACTGCGTATCGACATCACAGATCCTGCCAGCATACAAAAGGCACTGAGTGAGATAGAGCAGGTCGATGTGCTTATCAACAATGCCGGCTATGGACTGGTCGCTACGGTCGAGGAGGTGACAGAGGAAGAGATGCTCTCACAGTTTGATGTCAATGTGTTTGGGGTGATGCGCATGTGCAAAGCGGTGATCCCCAAGATGCGAGTACAAGGCAGTGGCGTGATCATCAATATCTCTTCATTTTTGGGCAAGATCGGGTTGCCTCTACTGACCTCTTACAATGCTAGCAAATATGCCGTGGAGGGCATCACGGATTCGTTGCGCTACGAGCTGAGAGATTTTGGTATTCGTGTGCATTCGGTGATGCCGGGATTTTTTGATACCAGTTTTGCCAGAGAGAATCTAGTGACCAATGAGATGACCTTCGCAGAGCGTTCTCCCTATGCCCAGATGGTATCGGCACTTGCGCCCGTGATCGTGGCGCAGATCAATAGTGGCAATGATGCCAGTGAAGTGGCAGAGATGATACACGCCATCATAGAGGATGACAATGCACCTGCCAGGCAGACAGCAGGGGACAAAGCAAGGAAGTTTATCCCCATGCGAAGAGAGCTCAGTGACGAAGACTTTGAACGGCGCGTGCGTGCCTACTATGGGCTGGAGCAGTACTAGTGGAGAGCTTCTTTTTCAGTGCAGGAGAGAAGCGGTACCGGGTGAGCGAATTTGGCTCTGTGGATGCAGTGCAGCTACGCAGGGTCGATATTTCCAATGGTGTGGTATTTGCCACAGGTAGATTTCAGAAGCAGACCCAACAGATTGATATTAGCAATCTAGATAGAATGATCATGTTGGTTATGGCCAAAGAGGGCAGTGTGGAGATCACGGACCACCACACGGGGAACAGTTGGAAGGTACCCGAGGGGAAGATAGGGATGTTTGCCTCCTCAAGACAGGATATGACGCTGAGGGTTCCTTTGCAGCCGCAGAGTGACCTCTTCATTCTCTTTGTCGCAGATTTTTTTCTCAAACGCTATCTCAGTGGCAAGACTTCTGCTCCTGTGGATTTCCTCTACCACAAGATACAGCAAGAGCTCACAATGGAGCCTGTGAACCTGCAGCCGATTGATGCCCTGAGTCTGTATATCGTGCAGAGGCTTCTGAAGGTAGACCAAGGGGAGTGTATGGCCAGTATGCTGGCTGAACATCGGGTCAGTGAGTTTATGATTCACCGCTTTTCTCTACTGGACACACCGTTGGAGGGCATCAGTCAAGAGGAGGCGGCACTGGCATCCAGAGCCAAAAGTATTTTGCTGGAGGATTTTGTGTCACCGCCTACTATCCGGGAGCTGGCGCATCTATGTGCCAGCAACGAGACCAAGCTAAAAAAAGTATTTAAAAAAGTCTATCAGATGACAATCCGCAGGTATATACAAAAACTAAGACTCGAAGAGGCCAACCTGCTCCTACGGGAAAAATACTACACCATCGGAGAGATTTCACAGAGGGTAGGATATAAGCACCAGGGGCACTTTACGAAGCTCTTCTTCTCTGTCTATGGCGTCTATCCTAAAGATTTAATGTGTCATTAATGCTTCTTTTTGATCATCCATTTTTTGAAAGGCTGCAGTGAGCCTATATAATCTGCCACATCTTTGAATTCTTGATCCTCCAGAGGAAGTGTGGGCATAGCGTTGGCAGAGTAGCCAAATGCTTTGTAGTGGCTATAGGGATCTTTTGCATACCCTGCGATCTGCTCTTTGGTTCTTGTGTAGGAGATGATATTGAAGTCCGGCCCCAGAGCACTGCCGCCGTTGACAGTGTGACAGATGGCACAGTTGGCGGCATAGACGGCTTTCCCTTTGCTGATGTCTGCGTTTAGACTGGTGCCGTATAGCAGGATCAAGAGTAGAATCAGATTTTTCAAAAGGTCTCCTGGGTATAGATAGATTTATAATTAGGAGTAAAATA
>JALWVW010000120.1 GCA_027079365.1 Campylobacteraceae bacterium
CCTTCGAGCAGCATGGCGAAAGCGCCTGCTTCTTGAAGTATCTTGGCATCCTCAAGGAGAGAGAGGATCTCCTCCTCACTCTTGCCTTGGATATAGTAGCCTCCTTCAGCACGTACAGACTGAGGCTTGAGACCGATGTGGGTGATCACAGCAATGCCGTTTTGGGTTAGGTATCGGACGATCTCCTCTTTCTCTTTGCCTCCCTCGATCTTGATTGCTTGAGCATCAGTCTCTCGGTAAACACGCACAGCATTGGCAAGTGCCTGTTCTTTGTCTGTGTAAGTACCAAAAGGCATATCAAAGACGATCAGAGGGAGCGTGGCACCATTGCAGACAGCTTGGGTATGGTAGATCATCTGATCCATTGTGGCAGAGAGTGTATCTTCTTTGCCGAAAAAGCTCATATTGAGACTGTCTCCGACCAGGATCATTTCTACCTCTCCATTAAAAAGCTGTGCAAAGAGTGCATCATAGGCGGTGACCATGGTGATGGGCTCTTTACCTTTGAGCCTCTGCAGGGTTTTGACGGTGACTTTTTTCTCTATTCTGGGTGTCTGTATGCTCATCGTTTCACTCTTTAAAAATTTATTTCTCATTTTATCTAAAAAATGTATAATATCGACACTAAATTAATAAAGAGCATCAATGAAAAAACTGGTAGGCTATATCACGACAGGATTTCCCGATAGATACTTTACTGTAGACCTAGCAATGGCGATGGCTGAAGCGGGGGTAGATACGCTGGAGTTAGGGATGCCATTCTCTGATCCGGTGGCTGATGGTCCGGTGATCGAGCAGGCAAACCTTCATGCATTGAATGGCGGGTTCAAATTGAAGCATCTGTTTGAGGTCTCCCGTGAGATTGCACCAGTGGTCGATACACTATGGATGGGCTATTTTAATCCTTTTTATCACAAAGGGATGACGCACTTCATCCAGCAGGCTACAGAGAGTGGGGTGCAGGGGTTTATTATTCCCGACCTTCCTTTCGAAGAGGCGAAACCCTACAAGCCGATTATTGAAGAGGCCGGGCTTAGTCTTATTGATTTTGTTGCGCCGACTGATTCTGAGGCACGGATCGCAGAGATCACCACAACTGCCCAAAAATTTATCTATCTTGTTGCCTATGCTGGGATCACTGGTACAGGCAAAAGTGAGGATCTTCAGCAGATCATTGCACAAATCAAGACCTACACGGAGACCCCAGTCTATGTAGGTTTCGGTGTAGATCAGCATACAGCCAAAGAGAAGGCAGAAGGAGTAGATGGTGTCATCGTGGGGTCAGCCTTTGTCAAAGTGCTACTGGATGATCTGCTGAACCATACGCAAAAGATCGCCAAGATCGCACAGATCGCCAGAGAGATCAAAGAGAAGATTAACACCTAGCAGGATTAATCAAAGTAGAGTATAATACTCCGAATTAACACAAAGGTGTAGGCTGATGGAACATTTTGTTTGGAGTATCGATCCCAATATCTTTAAATTTGGTGCCATTCAGCTTCGTTGGTATGGGGTACTGTTTGTTGCCTCCTTCTTCGTTGGGCTTGAGATTATGAAATGGGTCTACCGCAGAGAGGGTAAAGACCCAGCAATACTGGACAACTTCCTGTTGTATGTGATCGTTGGTGCGGTGGTGGGTGCACGGCTGATGCACTGCTTTGCCTATGAGCCGGACTATTATCTCTCCCATCCGATGGAGATACTCTATGTCTGGAAGGGTGGATTGGCGAGTCATGGAGGGATGCTGGGTGTGATCGTGGCACTCTATCTATTTGCCAGACGCTACAAAGAGAGTTTCTTGTGGATACTTTCTCGTGCGACTTTAGCAGGGATGGTCACGGCAGCCTTTGTGCGCATCGGAAACTTTTTCAATTCTGAGATACTGGGGCTTCCAACGGATAAGCCTTGGGCGATTGTTTTTAGCAGGATTGACAACCTCCCAAGGCACCCGGTGCAGTTGTATGAGGCTGCTGCTTACTTTGTGATACTGGGCATGTTGCTCTGGCTCTACCGCCGCAGCTCTTTTGCTTTTGCCAGCAAGATACTTCCAGGTGTTTTTTTGGTTTTGCTTTTTAGCGCAAGGTTCCTTTTGGAGTATACCAAGACAGAGCAGGCTGACTATGCAACAGCACTCCCTTTTACTGTCGGACAGCTCTTAAGTATGCCCTTTATTCTCCTAGGTATTTTCTGGGTGGTTTGGGCATGGACAAGTACGAGTAAAGCAATGCGATGGCAGCGTACGCACTAGGGATAGATGTAGGCTCTACCACAGTCAAATATGTACTGTGTACTGCTACATTTAAGATCATTGCCAAAGCCTATACGCCTCATGACACCAAGCAGGCAGCCAAGCTTCTGGAGCTTCTGGAAGCACTTTCGCAGGAATATCCAGAACCTTTCGCCGCGATAGAACGGGTCTATATTACCGGTTCTGGCGCCTCCCGTATCGCACCAACACTCAAGGCGCGGTTTGTGCAGGAGGTCAATGCAGTGGTGCTTGCAGTCGAGCACCTCTACCCTGATGTCAGATCGGTGGTGGAGTTGGGTGGGCAGGATGCCAAGGTTATTCATTTTAAAGAGGGTGACGATGGTAAAAAAACAGCCACCACCGCTATGAATGACAAATGTGCTTCTGGCACGGGTGCCACGATCGAAAAATGCACCATGAAGGTGGGATTGGATTTGGAGACTCTCCAGGGACTGCACTACAGCAACAAAAAACTGCACCATGTGGCTGCCAAGTGCGGAGTCTTCGCTGAGACAGATATTGTCAATCTGGTCAAAAGCTCTATTCCTGCTGATGAGATCATTAACTCTTTGGCAGATGCGATTGTGATGCAGAACCTCACACTACTGACACGCGGCAATACTCTGATGCCCAAGGTACTCTTGCTGGGCGGCCCCAATACCTATCTTCCCTTTTTGCAGGAGGCGTGGCGGGAACGTATCTCACAGCTTTGGGATGAGCGGGGCGTCACCTATGATGCTGATGCGCTCGATTCACTGATCATTGTTCCTGAAAATGCCCAATATTATGCCGCGCTGGGTGCCGTGATCTTTGGCGAAGGTGAGGCGAATCATACAGACACCTTTAGCGGCTTGTTGCAGTTGCGTACACTGGTGGAGTCTGGAGGGATACAGGCAGGCAGTAGTGTGGATGTGCCGTTGGTGCAGAGCAGCCAGGAGCTTGAGGCATTTAAGGATGCCTATGCATTGGCACCTTTTGAGCCTGTGCTGCTGCATGAGGAGACGGACTGCTATTTGGGGATCGATGGCGGCTCTACCTCCTCCAAGGCAGTGCTGGTAGATGCGGAGGGCAGGCTGCTTCTCAAAGTCTATCAGCTCTCCAAGGGCAATCCCATCCAAGACACGATCGAGCTGCTGGAGCAGATCCATGCTGCTGATACCCAAGGCTACTACCGTATCAAGGGGATGGGTGCGACAGGATATGCAGCCGATGTGCTGGAGGGTGCGCTGGGTGCAGATGTCAATATCATCGAGACCATCGCCCACATGAAGAGTGCCCAGGCGGTCTTTGGAGAGGATATTGATGTGATCTGCGATATCGGCGGACAGGATATCAAAGTGCTCTTCCTAGAGAATGGTATGATGAAAAACTTCCGTCTCTCCAACCAATGCTCTGCAGGAAATGGCACACTGCTACAATCTATGGCGAAGCAGTTCGGGGTACCGGTAGAGGGTTTTGCCGAGGTGGCATTTTCTGCCAAACAGGCACCCAAGTTCAACTATGGCTGTGCCGTATTTCTGGATACCGATAGGGTCAATTTCCAAAAAGAAGGCTACAGCAAAGAGGAGCTTTTTGCAGGGATCGCCAAAGTACTGCCCAAAAATGTCTGGCAGTATGTGGTGCAGGCGACCAATCTGGCAGCGCTTGGCAAACATTTTGTATTGCAGGGGGGCACCCAGTACAATCTGGCAGCACTCAAAGCACAGGTGGACTATATCAAGGCATTGGTGCCTGAGGCGCAGGTTGATCTGCATCCCTATCCGGGAGAGGCAGGTGCTTATGGGGCGGCGATTGAGGCAAGGGATGTGGTGGCGCGTAAAGGATATAGCAGTTTTGTGGGGATGGAGGAGGCACTGCAGCTGACCTATACCTCCCGCACCGATGAGAGTACCCGTTGTCACTTCTGCCCGATGGATTGCTCCAGAACCTTTATTGATACACAGACACCTCATTCTGCTACAGTGAGATATATCGCAGGGTTTAGCTGTGAGAGTGGGACGGTAGAGTCAGCAGAGGCATTGCAGCAGCTCAAAATGGCACAAAGATCGCTGCAGAAGGAGATACCGGATCTGGTCAAAAAAGAGTCCAAGGAGATCTTCCTCTCGCATTACACAGTGCCTCCGTTGCCCTCTGACACAACAACTGTGACCCAGCAGCGTGTTACGCCTACACTGGGCGGGTGGGGACCGACATTCAGAAGAAAAGTACAGAGACACTTTGTGCGAAGTTCTGAGGAGGAGGCAGCCTATCGGCACTCCCTGCGTATCGCTATCCCCAGAGTACTCAATACCTATTCAATAGCCCCTTTTCTGCGCACCTATCTGGAGGCACTGGGGCTGCCCTCTTCCCAGATACACTTTTCAGGCTTTACCAATGAGGAGATGTATCTGGAGGGTGCCAAGTATGGCTCTGTCGATGCCTGCTATCCTGCCAAGGTCGCACAGTCTCATGTCTATAGTCTACTTTTTGATAAACGCAAGTATGACTATCTCTGGTTTCCTTCGGTGGTGACACTGTCAGGCTTTATCGCTGATCCACAGGCAGAGACCTCCTGTCCGATTGTGGCAGGTACACCCAGAGTGGTCTATTCGGCTTTTGTCAAAGAGCAGGATCTTTTTGCCAAAGCAGGGGTGGAGTATATCGATGATACAGCCACCTTCGATAATCCCAAGTTACTCAAAAAAGAGCTGTTTTCCACCTGGGGAGAGAAGCTTCGTATCACCCGTGATGAGAGTGACTGGGCAGCAGAGCAGGCAGAAAGTGCACTGCAGGAGAGTGAAGCAGCGTTAGCCGAAGAGGGAAAAGCAATGTTGGAGAGTGCAGAGGCAGAGGGGGAGATAGTGATCCTTCTACTCGGACGCCCTTACCACTCAGATCCAGGGATCAACCATGAAGTACTGTCAGAGTTTCAGGCACTGGGCTACAAAAGCCTCTCCATGCGTGCCATCCCAAAAGAGGAGGCGTATCTGCACCGTTATTTTGGTGAAGATATCGAAGCAGGGTATATCAGCAGTGTATTTGATATCCGTGATGTGTGGCCGGAAAACTACTCTACCAACTCTGCGCAGAAGGTTTGGGCAGCCAAGTTCGCTGCGCGGCACCCCAATGTGGCTGTTGTAGATCTAAGCTCTTTCAAATGTGGCCATGATGCCCCGACCTATGCGATCATCGACAAGATACTTGGTGCCAGCCGCACACCGCATCTGACTTTGCATGATATCGATGCCAACAAACCTGGTGGTTCGATCAAGATACGGGTACGCACTTTCGCCTATGCACTGGAACAGCTGGTGCAGGAGATGAAGGCAGAGAGACAGAAAGAAAGAGAAGAATTCCAAACAGAATTTCTAAGAGAGAAGGAGCCTGCATGAGCGCCAGTTGTAGCAGTATCAAACCCGCAGAGAGCAACGGCTCTTTGGCATTTTCGGGTAAAGCATCTACCCAATGGAGAGAGCAGATCGACAAGCGATTCACTCCCAGAGATATTAAGGAGTCTACCATTCTCTTTGGCGGCATGACCCTTCTGCAGGACAAGTTGGTCATGGCAGCACTGGCCAATTGGGATAAGCGTTGCGTAGCCCTTCCCAACCCTGACTTTGATGCCTTTCGTCTGGGAAAATCCTATGGCAACAGGGGACAGTGCAACCCCACCTACTTTACGGTAGGCAACCTTGTCAAATACCTGCAGCAACTGCGGGATGAGCAGGGAATGAGTAGCGAGGAGATCGTACGAAACTATGTCTATGTCACCGCCAACGGCTGTGGCCCCTGCCGCTTTGGGATGTACATTACCGAGTATCGCAAGGCACTGAGTGCTGCTGGGTTTGAAGGTTTCAGGCTTTTTAGCTTTGAGCACAACAAGGTGAGTGACGGTGAGGGAGGAGAGCACACCTTGACCTTCCCTCCCTCCTTTTTCGTCAAGCCGATCAAGGCAGTGATGATCGGGGATATTCTGACTATCCTGACCCACCAGATGCGACCCTATGAGATTGAGCCTGGGAGTACAGACCAGGCAGTAGATCAGTGTTATGCTGTCGTAGCAGAAGCACTTGAACAGAAACAAAGCTTACGAAAAGCATTACAAAAATGCAGAAAGATACTGG
>JALWVW010000121.1 GCA_027079365.1 Campylobacteraceae bacterium
CCTGGAGGCGATGGACGACAGAAGCCTTTCGACACTCTTCGGTTTTGCTGATACAGATATCGGCAGGCTTCTCAAGCTCCATCTTGGGGAAGCTGATACGATCTCTGCACTTGAGCGCAGGATCAAGGCGATCTTCTCTCCCAAGCGCTGTGACGGAGACACTGCAGGGCAGATGCAGACACTGGCTACACTGATCAGCGAAGCACCTATGATTGATGCTTACGAAGACTTTATACAGTATCTCGTCACCCATAGCGGCATGGAGGAGGTACGACTGCTTAGGCTCTTGCGACTGCTCCTTACCGCTGCTCCCGATGGCCCGCGACTGGAGGATATCTATCCTCTCATCAACCCCTATATCACAGAAATTGCGAGGTGTGCCCCATGATAGGACTTTTTTGTTTTTTACTCAATGCCATAGTATCGATCTATATTTGGATTCTGATCATTGCTGTACTGATGACCTACTTTCAGCCCAACCCCTACAATCAGGCAGTACAGATGATCTATCGTCTCACTGAGCCCGTTTTTGCAAAAGCGAGAAAATACCTGCCGTTTCTGATCATCTCAGGGATGGACTTCTCTCCTATTGCCATTATCCTGGTCTTGCAGTTTGTTCCGCAGATCATCTGCTCTATTTTCTAGGCGACTGATGCGATACTTTACACTGACAGCACTACTTCTCTCTGCCCTCCTCTCTGCCAAAAGCTTCACCTATGCAGAGGTGCACAGTATGCCGCACAGTATCGAAAAAGATTACTATATCTGGCGCTTGCTCGCACAGAGATCCACCAGCAAAGAAGAAGCACGAAAGATCATCAAAGAGGCGAAACGACTCAGCCCCAAGCTCAAAAAAGCCTATAGAAAAAAAACCGGACTAAAAGCACCTGTTAAAAAGAAATACCATAAACCCATGAGTGCAAAAGCCAAAGCATCCTTGAAACAAAAGCAGCAGCATGCCAGTGCAGTTATCAAAAGTGACAGGCCCTTTCGGCATTGGCTCAAAGAGGGCAACAAGGCAAAGATCTTTATCTTCAACAACAGTGGCAGATCAGGCAGAAAAAAGCTCAACCATAAGATATCAGAAAAGCTCTGGAGAGCACTCACCACGCACGCAGGCTTCAACAGCAGTATCAGAAAAATACGCAAAGAGCATCTGAAAAATCTACAAAAAGCACTGCTCTTTCTGCCGGCCCAGAAAAATGCACTCAGCTATCAGACACTCCAGACACTTGCCTTTCATGCACTCGCTCTGGGAAAACGCAGTATCTCCGAAACATATTTTCTCCTTGCTTCGCGCAAAGCAACAGAGAGGGAAGCCGCAGACAAAGCACTGTTTTGGGCCTATATGGTCAGCCGAGACAAGCGCTACCTCAAAGCAGCCGTCAAAAGCTACGATATCAATCTTTATACTCTGCTCGCCAGAGATTTCCTGAAACTGAAATACCCGCAGACCATCACACCAGCATTGCCAAAAGCCAGGCTTTTAGATAAAAGAGAGATCACAAGTCCTATCTATTGGGCAAAACTCAAGAAAAAGATCTTTAGCAAACATACAGACCTGTCCAAACTGGCAAAACAGTATAAGGCTGAGAGTTCTATCGGATACTACAGCTATATCAAGACAAAGGCCAGCAGAGAGAAGGAGCAGTATTTCCCTATGCCGTATAGGAAATTACTAAAGAAACTTCCCAAAACCAGACAGGCGATCATGTATGCTATCGCCCGACAGGAGAGCCGTTTTATTCCTGGGTCGGTCTCCAGCTCCTACGCCCTGGGTCTGATGCAGATCATGC
>JALWVW010000122.1 GCA_027079365.1 Campylobacteraceae bacterium
AAGATACAGATGGGGATTCAGCGGAAAGTACACAGCAGAGAGAAGCTGATCTTCCCTATTGTTGTATTGATGCTCTCTATCCTGATTCTGCCCGAATCCACCCCTCTGATCGGTGCCTTTGCGTTTGGTAACTTTGCCAAAGAGTCTGGCGTAGTAGACAGACTGAGCGATACCATGCAAAATGCCCTGATCAATACGGTCACTATTTTCTTGGGTCTGGGTGTTGGCTCCAAGTTGGCGGCAGACAAGTTTCTGGTCATTGAGAGTCTTGGTATTATGGTTATTGGACTGCTAGCATTCTCTGCCGGTACGGCTATGGGCGTGATTATGGCAAAGATCATGAACAGGTTCTCCAAAGAACCTATCAATCCACTCATCGGCGCAGCGGGTGTCTCTGCTGTGCCGATGGCAGCCCGGGTCGTTAGCAAGGTAGGATCCGATGCCAAACCGGGAAATATCCTGCTAATGCATGCTATGGGTCCCAATGTGGCAGGCGTGATCGGTTCCGCGGTGGCAGCAGGTGTACTGCTGTCTATATTTAAATAAACTAAAGAGGAAAACATGGGTATTCAACTGCCAAAAGGGCTTGATAAACTGGGGCTTGAAAATATCGGAAGAGTGTTCTACAATACAGACTACAGCGAACTGATCGCACATGAGATCAATCATGGAGAGTGCAAGCTCTCTACTTCAGGTGCTACGATCTGCGACACAGGTATCTTTACTGGTAGAAGTCCCAAAGACAAGTATTTTGTAGACCAAGAGCCCTCCAACCAGCATATTGCCTGGGGGGATACTAACAAGCCAATCAGCGCAGAGATTTTCGATGAACTACTTGGGCTGACACAAGAGCAGCTCTCTGGAAAAGATATCTATGTCATAGATGCTTATTGCGGTGCCAGTCTAGCAAGCAGACGCAAGATCCGTTTTGTCACTGAGGTGGCCTGGCAGGCACATTTTGTCAAAAATATGTTTATTCGCCCCACCAAAGAGGAGCTTTCTGACTTTAGACCAGATTTTGTGGTCTATAACGGCTGCAAGGCAACCAATGAGAAGTATAAAGAACATGGCATGAATTCGGATGTCTATGTCCTGTTCAATATTGAGAAAAATATCTCTATTATTGGTGGTACCTGGTATGGCGGAGAGATGAAAAAAGGGATCTTTTCCATGATGAACTACTGGTTGCCACTGGAGAATAAGCTCTCCATGCACTGTTCTGCCAATGTAGGAGAGGAGGGAGATGTCTGTCTCTTCTTTGGGCTTTCCGGTACAGGAAAAACCACACTCTCCACTGATCCGCACAGAGCATTGATCGGTGACGATGAGCATGGCTGGGATGACGATGGCGTCTTCAACTTCGAGGGAGGCTGTTATGCCAAAGTGATCAACCTTGATCCCAGAAGCGAACCTGAGATATTTGGGGCGATCAGCAAAGATGCCTTACTGGAAAATGTAGTCTATGACTATACCGGCAGAGTAGACTATGAAGATGGAACTAAGACAGAAAATACCCGTGTCTCCTACCCCATAGAGCATATAAAAAATCACAAAGAGGATCTCCACGCCGGACATCCGACAAACATTATCTTTCTGACAGCAGATGCCTTCGGCGTACTGCCTCCGGTAAGCAGGCTCAACAAAGAACAGGCTATGTACTACTTTTTGAGTGGATACACAGCCAAAGTCGCTGGTACTGAGCGGGGCATTACCGAACCCGAAGCGGTCTTTTCAGCCTGTTTCGGTGAGGCCTTTTTGCCTCTCTATCCTACAGACTACGCCAAACTCTTGGGTGAAAAGATAGACAAATACCATGTGAATGTGTACCTGGTCAATACAGGATGGACCGGTGGTGTCTATGGTGTAGGAAAGAGAATGAGCATCAAGGACACCAGAGCCTGTATCACTGGTATCCTTGACGGGTCCATTAAAGATTCCGAATTTGAAACCCTTCCAGTATTCAATCTTGCCATTCCCAAGTCTCTCAAGGGTGTTAAAGACTATGATGTACTTAATCCCCAGAAAATGTGGAAGGACAAGGAAGCTTATATGGAGACGCTCAAAGAGCTTGGAAAAATGTTCCAGGAAAATTTCAAACGCTATGACAGCCATGGTGATGAATTCAATTTTGAATCAGCGGGACCGCAGATCTAACCAAGGCAAACCTCATGCTTACCAAGCTCAAATTTAAACTCCTTAACATGTTTAGGGAGTTTTTGGTGCATCACAGCTCTTCACTTGAATTTAGAGCAGAATTAATACTCCTCATGATCATGTCAGACGGAAAGATAGAGCAGTGTGAAGAGAACATTATCAAAGAGATCTCAGAAGAGATCTATGGAAAAGATAAAAATCGAGCCAGGCTTCTTTCTGAGACCATTCATGAATTTTACGAGAAAGTCATCACCAAAAATGGTCTGGAATATACAGACCTTATTACCAAAATATCCACAGACATCAAACGAACCCCAAGATTTGTCCATAAAATAAATATTGAACACCTTAGTCGATTCAGGGTCTGCATTGACAATGAAGAGGATCGCATTTTTCATGATCGCATCATCGATTTTTTGAGTGAGCTGAAGGAAGAGTATGGAGAGCTATAGAATTATTATTTCAGGGAAAGTACAGCATGTCTATTACCGCAAGTTTGTATCACAGGCATTAATGCGCTTGGGTATACAGGGATATATCAAGAATCTCCCTAATGGTACCGTAGAAGTAGTGACAACTATCTATGAGGATGATTTTGATACAGTACTTGAGATATTAAAGCGGGGCTCTCCACTCAGTGAAGTCTCAGATATCATAACGGAAGTATGCGAGAATGATGATCTTGTGTATGATGGGTTTGAGATTAGGTACACATAGCGCCTACCGATTCCACAATAAGTTCACAATAAAGAGGGTATAATATTCTATCTTTAATACTAAAAGGAGAATAGAAGATGGATGCAATTAAAATCTTGGGTAGCCTATTGAGTAGTGGTGCACTCTCAAAAGGAGGTTCTAGTGGGGATATTCTCGGTAGTTTGATCGGTGCGGCACTGGGGGGTTCTCAGAGCCAAACCACGCAGGGTGGTGGCTCACTGGGTGATCTTCTTGGTTCTGTGCTTGGTGGCGGTGCCGGGCAGGGCAGCACTTCAGGTGGTGGATTGGGTGACCTACTAGGCGGACTGCTTGGTGGCGGAAAAACGGCTTCTTCTGGCGGAGGAGGGCTGGGTGACCTGCTGGGTTCCGTCCTTGGCGGAAGCAAAGGAAGCACTTCTACGCCTACCGATGCGAAAGGACTCGAAGATCTTTTGGGTATAGGAAAAGGTAGTGGAGGACTGGGTGGACTACTTGGCGGTGCGCTGGCAAAGTACGGACAGGTCAACAACCCCGATGTTCCTACTCCAAGTGTCAATGACCACAGTATGCTCCCACAAGGTATAGATCCACAAGAGGCATCTATGCAGGCTGAACTGATGATCAAAGCCATGATCAATGCAGCCAAATCTGATGGAAGTTTTGATGAATCAGAGCAGCAGAAGATACTCTCCAAGCTTGGAGATGTTTCTCAAGATGAGATTGATTTTATTCGCAGAGAGTTTTCGGCGCCACTGAATGTACAGGACTTTGCCAACAGCGTACCAAGAGGTATGGAGCATCAGATCTATGCCATCTCCCTGTCAGCTATTAATCTGGACGAGAACAGTGAAGCACAATATCTCGGTGAACTGGCAAGTGCCCTCAGAATAGATGCCGATGAGGCAAACCAGATTCATGCACAGTTAGATGCGCCAAAGATTTTTGCGTAAAAACTATGATGTATAGGATGATGCAGTCAAGGCACTTTAGGTTCCTCTAGTGTCGCCGGATATACTGGAACCCTGGCTGCATCTTGTCTTGTAAGGTGGGGAGAGGAGAGACAAAGACGATGCTTTACTCTCTACATCGCTGGTTTCTGCTTTTCCTCTGTAAGTGGTGCGATCATTTCTGATGCATTGGCTTCACCTGAGGTATTTGCCTCTTCGGTTGCTTCCGTCGTGTCTACCATGACGGCTTCTGCCGTATCACTGTTTTCTGTTTTCTCTGCTGTCTGTTCTGCTTGTGCAGAGAGAGACAGTATCAGCAGTGTAGCGATGAATATGCTAACTCGTTGTATCATTTATGGTCTCCTTTATTCTTCTCTAAGTATTATCAAAAAACCTAAAGTTATGTATATCCGAACAGCAGAAGTATAACCCAAATGTGTGACTTAATGGTGACTAAAGTGTGAGTTGGGAGGGGGCAGAAAAGAGGAGAGGATACATTGTTGTACATATTGAAAACATGCCGGTGGAGATAGTGGAGATATCTCCACCGGAAAGAATAATGACTAGATATTCTCCATGACAAAGGCATCCATATCTGTGACAACCTCTTCGAGTGTGCGTGCTCCATCAATCACATGTAGTAGCTCTTTTTTAGTATAGAAGTCTTGTATCTCCGCCAAGGGATCTGTATATATCTTCATACGGTCATAAAATACTTCGATCTTATCATCGCTTCTGCCTTCACCTGGGGCTGCTTCTGCTGCACGACCAAGGATACGCTCCTTGGCAACATCCTCACTAACGCGTACTTCAATGACAGAGACCAGATCTACAGCATCCTCTTTGGCCTCAATCTCATCAAAAGCGATCATCTGCTCTACACTTCTGGGATATCCATCGATCAGAATAGTGTCTACCGGCGCATTTTTGATCGCTGACATAATAGTGTCTACGATGATCTCCAGGGGCACGAGGGCTCCTTTGGAGATAAAGCTTTCAATGGTGTGTCCAAGATCACTTCCGCTGGCTACTTCTGCTCTGAGCATGTCTCCCGTGGAGTAGTGTACCACTTTGTCGCTGTGCTTCTCTGCGATCATACTTGCGTCAGTCGTTTTACCGGAACCTGGAGCACCTATAATAAGAAAGAGTTTTTTTGCCATCTGTTTTTCCTTTTTGTTTTTATTGTGGGTGTCACCTATTTTTAAAGGTGTATTTGCCAACGCACCCTACGAGGTTGGCGCTTGCTGTCTGATGCGCAGACTGAGTTCCTTTAGTTGCTCATTGTCTACCGGGCTTGGTGCCTGTGTCAGCAGGCACTGCGCTCTCTGTGTTTTAGGGAAAGCAATGACTTCACGAATGCTGTCTGTACCCGTCATAAGCATGATCAGCCTATCCAGTCCAAGAGCAAATCCACCATGTGGCGGAGCGCCAAATTTTAAAGCCTCCAAGAGGAAGCCAAACTTCTCTTCGGCCTCTTCTTGAGAGATACCAAGCAATTTAAATATCTCTGCTTGTATCTGCTCTTTGTGGATACGGATAGAACCACCGCCAAGCTCAGTACCATTAAGTACGATATCATAGGCGATAGACTCAATCTCTTCGATCTCTTCATAATCCAGTGATTTTGGTTGAGTGAAAGGGTGATGCAAGGCTTTGACTCTACCATCTTCGACCTCGAACATAGGAAAGTCAACGACCCAAAGGAACTCAAAAGTATCTGAGGGGATGATCTCCATCAACTCTGCCAGATAGATTCTGAATCTTCCCATGTAGTCCAACACGGTTTTCTTCTCCCCTGCACCAAAGAAGACCACATCGCCCACTTCAAGTGCACACCTTTCAATGATTGCCTGAATATCCTCTTCAGTGAAAAATTTGGTCAGTGGCCCTTTGAGCCCCTCCTCTTTCATCTGGAAGTATCCCAGTCCCTGTGCGCCAAACTTTCGGACATACTCTTCGAAACCTTTCATCTGTCTTTTAGAGAAGATGTTATCACCGTTAGGTACCTTGAGCGCTTTGATACGGTTCTTCTTGGGTGATTTGGCAATACCGGAGAAGATCTCATTGTCACAGCGCGCAAAGATATCGATTACATCGACCATTCCTAGATTATAGCGCATATCTGGCTTGTCTGTCCCATACTGCTCCATCGCATCGTGATAGGTCATGCGCTTGAACGAAGAGGGGATATCAAAGCCGCATTTACCGAAGATATCATGGATCAGCTTTTCACCTACCGCGATCACATCCTCCTGGTTGCAGAAGCTCATCTCGACATCTATCTGGGTGAATTCCGGCTGTCTATCGGCACGAAGATCCTCATCCCTAAAGCACTTGGCGATCTGGAAGTAGCGGTCAAAGCCACTTACCATCAATAGCTGTTTGAAAAGCTGTGGAGACTGGGGCAGGGCATAGAATTCCCCGCCATGCACACGGCTTGGTACAAGATAGTCTCGGGCACCTTCAGGCGTGGATTTGGTGAGAATGGGTGTCTCGACCTCCAGGAAGCCCAGGGTATCCAGTGCATTTCTTGCAGCGATAGTAGCTTTGGAGCGGAGCTTAAAGGTATCATAAGCCTTCTGCGTGCGTAACTCCAGATAGCGATACTTGAGTCTGATCTCCTCATTGACCCTCTCATCGCCCAGATCAAAAGGCATAGGTAGAGAACGGTTCTCTATGATCAACTCATCAACCACGATTTCAATCTTTCCTGTTTTGAGATTGGGGTTTTCCAGCCCTTCCCCTCTGGCTCTGACCCTGCCCGTGGCAACCAGTACAAACTGATCACGCACCTCTTCTGCCTGTCGGTGTGCCTCTACATTGTCTGCAGGATCACAGACCAGTTGTACGACCTGGTCTTTGTCCCTCAGATCGATAAATATGACACCACCGTGGTCTCTGCGGCTTGCTACCCAGCCAGTCACTGTCACTGTTTGACCGATCTGCTCTTCATTTACTTCTGCACAATAGTGTGTTCTCACGAATTTTCCTCTTTGTCTATTAGTTGGTATGATTAGCGCGATTGTACCAAAAAATCACTTTGACACACAAAAAATAGCATAAATTGCGGTATTCACACATTTCTGACACAATTTCATGTTATACTTGCAGAGCCAAACATTAAAGAAGGAGACAGATATGCTGAAGAAGAAAGGTGCCGCAGTGCTTCTAGCGGGTTCAATGTTATTAACGGGCAATATTGCCTATGCGAGTTTTGGGGATGCCGTGGTTGGTGGTGTCGTTGGTGGCGTAGTCGGATCAGTGATTACCAATGAGGTCTATCGAAACAACAGAAGACACAGAACAACCAAGCGATATAAGAAAAAAAGACATGCAACAAGAAAAAAATATGTTGCTCCAGTCATGACCAGTGGCATGAAGATACAAAAATCCCTGGCAGCACTTGGTTTCTATCATGGTAAGATCGATGGAGAAGTCAACTCCTACGAGACACGCTCGGCAATCAAGGCAATGAACAATGCCTATGAGATAGGAGACACCGCCTCTCTGAGCCCCAAAGCCAAAGACGCACTGATCTATCTTGGAGATCTTTTTGCATTTGACAGAGCCTTGATCTCCAAAGACAACAGCAAACGGGGCAAAGGCAAGAAAATCCAGACAGCTTTGAAGATCCATGGTTTCTATCATACCAAGATTGATGGCGCAGTAGGACCTGGCACCAGAAGAAGTATTGCTGAATACAAGGCTGCAAAAGGACTCTCCTACGGCGACAAACTGGATTTTGAAGAGGAGTATCAGCTCATCAGTTCTGCCAAAAAGATCAATGACAAGAATATTGACGATGCGGTTGCTTCACTCAAGGGTACAAAGTCAAAGCCCGCAGCCAACAGCAACTCTGGTACCGTGATACTTCAGCCTGCCAACTAAAGCAGTAGCGTGGCATACGATTTGCAGGAAAAGCTGGTCATTGCCATCAGCTCCAGGGCTCTCTTTGACCTGGAAAAGGAAAATAAGCTCTTTGACAAAAAGGGACTAAAGCACTACTATGATTACCAAATAGCCAAAGAGGGAAAGATCCTGGAGCCTGGGGCAGCATTTGGCTTTATCCAGAATTTTCTGGAGATCAACAAGCAGTTTGACGAGAAACTTATCGAAGTGATCATTCTCTCCAGAAACAATGCGGCCACAGGACTGCGCATACGAAGATCTATTGACCATTATGCTCTGGATATAGACAGGGCAGGATGGAGTGCAGGTAAGCCACTCTCACGATACCTTGACGCCTTCTCTGTCGATCTCTTTCTCTCTGCACATGAAGAGGATGTTCAGGAGGCGATCAATGCCGGTATTGCTGCGGCACGCATTATTCCCAAGCGTTATAAAAAGAAAAGTAAAGACAAAAAGGTACGCGTCGCCTTTGATGGAGATGCAGTACTCTTCTCTGATGCCTCAGAGAAAATCTATAAGAAAAAAGGACTTGATGCCTTCTTAAAACATGAGAGAAAAAATGCTCAGAAGCCACTTCCCGAAGGCCCTTTTGCCAAGTTACTCAAAGTACTTTCCCAAATACAGTCCCAATTTCCCATGGAAGAGGCACCTTTGCGTACTTCGCTGATCACTGCACGCAACTTTGTGACATTTGAACGGGTGATACGCACTTTTGAAGCATGGGGTGTTCGCGTTGATGAAGCCTTTTTTCTTGGCGGCGTTGAAAAATCCAAGGTGGTCAAAGCATTTGAAGCAGATATCTTCTTCGATGATCAGGATGTGCATCTGGAGGGTGTCAGCCAGAAGACACCCAGTGCCAAAGTACCCTATAGACGCTGATCTATAGGTATTTTTATCTCCTATCTGTCACTCTTTCTTGTGATGTCTGCCCCAAGCGCAGACAATTTTCCCTCCAAGTTATCATAGCCTCTGTCCAGATGGTAGATCCGCTTGACCTGCGTAACACCATTGGCTGCCAACGCAGCCAGCACCAGTGCTGAGCTTGCCCTGAGATCAGTAGCCATGACGACGGCACCATTAAGCTCCTTGACGGGACGGACTGCAGCCGTATTACCTTTGAGCCAGATGTCCGTACCCAAGCGGTTGAGCTCACTGACATGCATGAAACGGTTTTCAAACAGACGTTCCTCAATAAGACTCTCTCCCTCCTCTACGATAGAAGCTACTGCCATGAACTGTGCCTGCATATCTGTGGGAAATCCGGGATATTCTGTGGTGATGATACTGACAGGCTTGAGCTGCTTGGCTGGATGGATAGTGATACGCTCTTTCTCTATCGTAAAACTACATCCCATAGACTCAAGCTTATCCAGAGAGGCTTGTATGTGCTCCTGATTTACCTTATTGAGTGTGATCTCAGAGTGGGTGATTGCTCCCGCACAGAGGTAGGTGCCTGCCTCGATCCTGTCCGGAATGATCTCGATAGGATCCGCAAACACCAATGGTTTCCCTCCGGTACCCTCTATAGTAATTGTACCAGTACCGATACCTTCTACAGATACACCTGCCTGGGCAATCATCTCACAAAGCTGTACGACTTCAGGCTCTCTGGCAGCATTGATGATCTCTGTAGTACCATGCGCCAAGGCAGCAGCCATAATGATATTTTCCGTACCTCCTACGGTGATCTTGTCAAAGATGATTTTGGCACCGTGGAGTCCGTTAGGGGCTTCGGCTCTGACATAGCCCCCCTTGATCTCTATGGCGGCTCCCATGGCCTCCAACGCCTTGAGATGCAGATCAATAGGGCGCTGGCCAATCGCACAACCACCAGGCAGACTGACTTCACACTCACCGAAGCGTGTCAACAGAGAGCCAAGTACAAGTATAGAGGCTCTCATCTGTGAAACAATCTCATAGATTGCCTTGGTGGAAGTGATACTTCCGTTGTTGATCACTGCTACTGTCTTGTCATGTTTGACTTCACCCCCCAGCATACCCAGTAATCTAATCAGCGTCCTGATATCTACCACATCAGGCAGGTTGGTCAGAGTGACCTCTTGGTCACTGAGTATGGTTGCAGCCACGACAGGCAGGGCAGCATTTTTGGCACCACTGATAGTGATTTCTCCACTTAACTTCTGTTTACCCACGATCTCTAAATAATCCATATATCATCCATTATAGTTTGTTTGCGATATTTTAACACAATAGAATTAAGAGCCACTCCGAACATAATATTCATATATATTTATATAATTTTTGATATTTTTAGATATGTTTAATATTTATTAGTGTAACATATTACTTAATATTTTATTAAAAAGCCTATTTTACGGGCTAGGAGCGGGCATGAGCAACACTTTGGATAGACTAAAAGCACTCAGTGATAAACTGGAAGTAAAGTTGGCGAACAAAACAGAAACAGCACCAACTGCACCCGACTCGCATCCGTCACCTTCCGGTAAAACCGAAGAGAGACCATCAAAAGAGGCTATGCCTACAAAAAAAGAAGCAACAGCAACTGATATTGGTGGCCATCTTGCATTGGCAGAAAGTATCATCTCCGCTATGGGTATCGATACAAAAGAAGAGGAGGTGCGTGCTAAAAATATCTATAGGGTGGCAGCACTGTACCTGACGCTGCAGATCAATGAAAAAGCACCAGATTTTGATGATATCTTTATCTATAAAGCGATGAATATCAGCGGTATCGGACTCAAAGAAGAGGATTTTGGAGAGATACGGGAAGGGAAATACTGCCAAATTATTGCCATCACTTATGAACCGGATAAAAATGGTAAGAAAAAAGCCAAAAATATCTCACTGAGCTACTTTGGCAAAGCAGAAAAACTGGAAGAGAGGCTCAAAAATGATATCATGGAATTTGTATTGCGCTGGAGATACGAGAAGGCCTTCCAGAATCTGGAGCATTACAAATACCTTCTGGACAAAATAAAGCCAAGCGATACGCTCTTCTAATAAGAGATTGGATAGAATGCTAAAAATCATTTTAGAAGGCAGTCCATGCATATCCAGATCACTCCTGAAAACCTACTGATACAGCTGGGGTATCCCACCACACCCGTGACAATTACGCAAATGGAGGGGATCATTGCCGCAACCTCTGGGTTTGACACTTTCTCCAAACATATTCTAAGTCTGCACGACGAACTTAAACATTATGGCGGATACATTGCCATGTCCAACTCGTCACAGCACCTGAAGATCAAAACAGAGCACAGCAGAGCCGAAGACATTGAGCCATTTGTGGCGGCGCTGGAGAGTTGGAGTGAGAAATATAAGGTGACGCTTCAAAAAGTAGAAGGAAAACAGACCTTTTATATCCTCGGTCTCGCAGCCTAACCTCTATCCATGCCTCTTAGTACACTGAATGAGGCACAGCACCGTGCCGCTACTGCCACAGGCGGATATAATCTCATCATTGCCAGTGCCGGTACAGGAAAAACCTCTACGATCGTAGGGAGGATCGTACATCTACTCAAAGAGGGCATCTCTCCAGAGAAGATACTGCTGCTTACTTTTACGAATAAGGCAGCAGGGGAGATGATCGCAAGATTGGGTGCTTTCTTTCCCAAGAGCACGCTTGATCGTATCGAATCAGGTACCTTTCATGCTGTCTGTTATCGCTGGCTTAAAAAGAGCACTCCAGGACTCTCCCTCAAGCAGCCCGGAGAACTCAAAACCCTCTTTCGCAGTACCTATGAGAAGCGGCAGTTCAAACGGCTCAACCACGATATAGAGCCCTTTTCCGCTACCTACCTGTACGAGATGTATCAGCTCTACCAGAATGCTTCTCTGGAGACTTTTGACAGTTGGTTTCTGGCGCAGTATCCCGATCACGAGGTACTGATGGACATCTACTTAGATATATGCGAGGAGTTTGAGGCGACAAAAGCAGAATATGGATTTGTCTCCTTTAATGATCTGCTACTGCACATGAGAAGGCAGCTGCTGGAAAACACAATGCCTTTTGATGAAATACTTGTAGATGAGTACCAGGATACCAACACACTACAGAGTGCACTGATCGATGCCTTGAAAGCCAAATCTCTCTTTTGTGTGGGGGATTATGACCAGAGTATCTATGCATTTAATGGTGCCAATATTCAAAATATTGCTACTTTTGCTGATCGTTATCCCGGTGCCAAGGTCTTCACCCTAAGCAAAAACTATCGTTCTGTTGCCCCTATTCTCTCTCTGGCAAACAGGGTAATAGAACGCAATGAGCGCATCTATCCCAAGAAACTAGAGGTCGGCAGAAGAGGGGATGCCCATCCACCCAAACTCTTGGTCTATGATGAACTTTTTGTCCAGTATCAATCCATCGCCGGCATGATCAAAAAAAGCCATCTTCCCAATGAGCATATTGCAGTAATTTTTCGTAATAACGCCAGTGCAGACGGGATTGAAGCAAGCCTACGAGAGCTTGGTCTTCCCTGTAAACGCAAGGGAGGCACCAGCTTCTTTGAGTCCAAAGAGGTGAAGTTTTTGCTAGATCTGCTCTCTTTGATGGTGAACCCCAAAGATATGATGGCATTTATTCATATTTTTGAATATGGAAAAGGAATAGGCTCTGCACTCTCCAAGGAGCTCTTTCAATGCTTGATCCATTTTGGCAATGGGAATCTCCCTAAGGGTGTCTTGCATCCTGAGCTCTTCGATCTCCCCAAGCTCAACCCCCATAAAAATATGCAGCTGGGGCTTTTCGATGATGACCTGGAGATTGGCTCAGTCACACGCTTCAAGCATCTGGAGATGAGCGAGGCTATACGTGCACACCCACTGCTCAAACATCCCAAATTGGGACAAGAGGGAGTGAAGTATTTTATCGATTACCACCAGTTTCTGCAGACTGTTCAGCAGAGCAGGGTACCTAAGAGCATCCTTGCCCATGCTATCAACTCTGCACTCTATACCCAGATCGTAGAGTTGCTTTCCACACAGAGAGCCCGACTCAAAACAGGAGAGATCGACCAGGAGAAGAAAGAGCGCTCCAAGGAGCGCATTCTACGCAAAGCACGCTTGCTTCTGGATCTCTCCAGTCACTACAGAGAGCTTGAGCGTTTTGTCAATGCGATGATTCTCGGAGGAGGAGAGCTGAGTGAAGGGGAGGGGGTCAATCTGCTGACAGTGCATGCTTCCAAAGGATTGGAGTTCAGCGAAGTATATGTGATCGATCTCATGGACGGGCGTTTCCCCAACCATAAGCTCATGAACCGTAGTGGTGGAGCACTGGAAGAGGAGCGCAGGCTCTTCTATGTGGCAGTCACCCGTGCCAAAGACAGACTCTCACTCTCCTATGCCAAATATGACAGGGTCAAAAAGATCGACTTTAAGCCCTCTCCCTTCCTCTATGAAGCAGGCCTGCTCAAGGGAGAGCCGACCTATCCTCCCGAGAAAGAGTCCTGACACTCTTTGCAACCAATAAGATAAGTAGCCACGAAAGAAGCATAGTGACAAGCGTATGACTGAGATAGTGATCCCCTATAAGCATCTTGTAGCCTCCCATCAGCCATCCCATACCTAGGGCAAAGTAGAGCGCTCTTCGTCGGTTCCTTCTGCCTTTAAAGAGAAAAAAGAGACTCAGTAGCGCAAAGCCGCCACTGGCATGGCCGGCGGGCCAGCATTGTGTATGACTCAGCGTACCAAATGTCTTGGGGTAGCGCTCCCAGACAGCGGTATGTGGATAGCTTCCGCCATAGCGTATACTGTGTTTGGGACAGGGCATATTGGTGACTTTCTTTAGGCTGCTGGCAGTAGTAGGGACAATGAGTGCAGAGAGTATGACGATAAGCATACCGCTCCTGTATTTCTGCACCAAGGCAGTTTTTCCCCCAAAAAGCAGTGCAAGCAGCATCAGCAGTGCAAAAAGGATCAGTACCACCTTGATACCATCATAAAAGATCCATCGGTAGGGCTGCAGATTGCGATCAAGTATCCATTGGTGCGCTTGCGTATCATAAAGAAGATCCTGTACCCACAGATCTATATCTGTGACACCAAAAAGATAGACCACGAGCATGAGCAGTACTGCAGTCAGTATCATCTGCCTACCGAGCGTCATACAGGAGATCCAGCTGGGGCTTATACTCGCTTGTCTCGACTCCAAAGAGCCCTAGAAGCGTATGAAAGAGAGCATCTTGTGTATGCTTCTGCTTTGCACTCTGCTTGAGCTTAGGCATATCGAGTGTATGCTTCGTACTGTTGCCGAGCCAGAGCAGTGCCCCCACATGCTTCTGGGCATCAGGTGCCATAAAATAAGGCATACCGTGAAGGTAGATACCATTCTCTCCCAGACTCTCACCGTGGTCTGCGATATAGAGCATGGCTGTCTGATAAGAGCTATCATACTGTTTGAGTAAGGTAATGGTCTTGGAGAGAAATGCATCAGTATACCGCAGGGCGTTGTCGTAGGCATTACTGATCTCCTCTTGGCTGCACTGCTCGACCTGACTGGTCTTACAGGTAGGAGCAAAGTGTGCAAATGATTTTGGATAGCGCTTGTAGTAGGCGGGGCCGTGGTTGCCCATCTGGTGGAGTATGATCAGTATATTGCTACCGTTTTGGTCAGCAATATACTGATCCAGACCCACAAGCATCCCCTCATCCCTGCATTCATCCTTGCTGCAGATACTATTGTATTTGGCTGTTTTGTAATCCTGGTAGGGCACTCTCAGCGCCACCCCTTTGCTGTCAGAGTTGTTATCTCGCCACAACAGAGAGACTTTACCGGTGTGCTTGAGGATATCAAGTACATTTTCATAGCTGACACCCTTTTGATAGCTGAATGCTTTTCGCCCGAAGCGAGAGAACATGCAAGGCACAGATTGTGCCGTGGCAGTACCACAAGAGTAGAAGAGGGGATAGTCGATGATATCCATCTGAGCGAGCAGTGGGTTGGTCTCCTTGCTGTATCCATTGAGACTGAAATGGTCGGATCGTGCAGCCTCCCCCACCACCATGATGATGAGCTTTTTAGGCTGCCCCTCCTGGATGACAGCATCTTCGCCTACAGGCTGCACAACCACAGGCCCATCAAAATAGGTTTTATTGATATATTTGACGATGCTGTAGATCCAGTAGCCAGGGTTCGTATTGTATCTGAGTGGCTTGTGCTCCCGTATAAAAGAGGTGTAGTGTTTGCTGAAAAGTGCCATGCTTCCTGCCATGAGCGCAGCAGAGATCAGCAGCATAAGTACCTTGGTGAGCAATTCCTTTTTGAATGTACCATACTGTAACGGTGCACGATAGACCAGATAAGAAGGCAGTAGCCCCAGTAGGAGAAAATAACCAAGCAACCGTGGACTGAAGAGATCCAATGACTCTCGCAGATTGGTCTGTATAACATTCCGGATCATCCCTATGTCTATCACCACATGAAAGGTATTCATAAAATACGCGGTCAGGGAAGAGACCAGAAGTACAAAGATCAGAAGAGGTTTGGTAGTGTATCGAGAGCTAAACAGGGTAAACAGAAAGAGATTGAGCGCACCCAATAGGATCGCCAACGAAAAGAGAAATCCGATGTTGTCCGCCGTAGGAGGATAGATCTCCATAGTTTGGATAAAAAAAGTATAGTTTCCAATGAGGATAAGAAAGAGGCTGACAATGACAATGAGTCTGTTTTGCGTAGTGTGTCTGATGGGATACATCCTCTGGAAGAATAGATTGGGCGTATTTTATCCAAAAAGGCTTATTTTTTGAATTTTCTGTATAATACTGCACCAGAAAATAAGGAAAAACCCATGAATCGACCACTTCTTCTCTCTCTGCTTTCTGTTTCCTTGGCATTTGCCAGATTTACTGCCACACCAATACAATCCTGTGAAGCCTATAACAACATGAAGCACAGCAAAAATACCCATCATATACGCTTACGTACAGATCAAAAATATACGGTGCTAAAGAAACACAAAAGACAGTTTCTGGTACTCATTCCAGATGAAAGTATTGCGCAGAGATGGGTGGATGGTAACTGTTTTTCAAAAAATAAAAAGAGACCAAAAGAGACCAAAAAACTGGAATATACTAAAAAATATCATAAACCAATATTATCTAATAAAAAAGCAAAGAAGCAGACCCTTTTGGTACTCAGCTGGCATAACGCTTTCTGTGAAACACATCGTAAAAAAACAGAGTGTAGAAATCCCAAAAAGAGCGAAAAAGGCAAGATCGTACTCCATGGTCTCTGGCCGCAACCCCGCAACAATGTCTACTGCGGCGTGCCCCAGAAACTCATCGCCAAAGACAAGTATCATCAGTGGAAGGCGCTGCCCAATATCGATATCGAAGAGAGCACGCTGGGACTCATGGACAGTTATATGCCCGGCTATGTCTCGCGTCTACACAAACACGAGTGGCTCAAACATGGTACTTGCTACGGAGGGAGTGCGGATCGCTACTATCATGATGCACTAAGTTTGGCAAGTGAAGTGGATCACTCTGCAGTAGGCAAGCTCCTACGCAGTCATGTGGGCAAAAAGGTCACACTTGCGCAGGTAAGAGCTGCCTTTGACCATGCATTTGACAAAGGAGCGGGAGAGAAAGTAGAGATGAAATGCCAAGGCGGGCTTGTGACTGAGTTTTGGATCCACATTGGAGGCAAGGGGGACAGCCTCTCAAGCCTCATCGCCAAAGGCAGTCGCACCAAAAGTCGCTGTCACAAAGGCAAAGTAGATAGAACTGGCTACTAAAATTAAGATGAAACAAGGAGCACTATGAAAAAACTACAGATATACCATAACCCAAGATGCAGTAAATCCAGAGCAGGTCTGGCGCTGCTGGAAGAGCAGGGCATAAACCCAGAGGTTGTCAAGTATCTAGATACCCCTCCTACAGTGGAGGAGCTCACTGCACTGCTGCAAAAGCTCGATATGAAGCCCAGAGAGCTCATGCGTACCAAAGAGACGATCTACAAAGAGTTGGGGCTCAAAGATGTCACAGATGAGCAGACGCTGATCAAAGCAATGGCTGCACATCCAAAGCTCATCGAACGCCCTATCGTAGTCAAAGGCGACAAGGCGGTGATTGGTAGGCCATTGGAGAATATTGAGGTACTTTTAAAATAGAGGGTATTGTTTGTGAACCAAGAGCAAAATAGCAGGATAGAAAATGGATAAATTTGGCTATATTGGTATAGGGGTGTCAATGTTTCCTTTTTGGCTCTTTCTTTACATGCGTGCAGATAAAGCAGTCAGACAGAAGATGATAAAGCATGGTCTGATCGGTGCTGTCATTGCCATGATCACGGAGCATATATTTATCGGGGATTACTGGGTACCTCCCCCAGTCAGCGACGTACAAGGTTTCTACTCACTGGAGGATTTTATCTATGGATTTCTCCTAGTAGGCATCTCTCTTTCTGTCTACAATACACTTTTTAGACTAAAACCAAAAGACAACTACAAAAAACAACGGGCACTCTCCTACCTGCTGGTTTTTCTCATCCTCGGCTCATTTTATCTACTGAGTACCATCTATCACTACAACTCTACGCTAGTGATTTCATTAGCGATGCTTTTCGCAGCGTTGTTCATGCTCACTCTCAGAAGAGACCTTTGGAAAAAGGCACTCTTTTCCGGTCTGACGGTACTGTCCCTGCTTCTTTTTATCTATGTGATCCTTTTTGATCTGCTGCTTCCCGGCTGGTGGCATCGCTATTGGCTACTGACAGACAGCGGCTATGCCTATTACATCATGGGTATCCCCTGGATAGAATATGTCTGGTATTTCAGTATTGGTTTTTTTATGAGTATCATCGCAGATTTTTCCCATGGAAGAACCAATACAAAGGCGGAATAGATAGATTTTGTTTATTTTAGAACTTTTGGGTAAAATCGCGTAACTATTTACAAGGATTAAGATTGCTAAGTACAGTAAACCTCACACAACGCTATGGAAAGCGGGTACTGTTCGACAAGATCAGTATCACGCTGGATGCAGGCAAACGCTATGGACTCATCGGTGCCAACGGAGCAGGAAAATCTACCTTCATGAAGATCCTCTCTGGAGAGTTGGAACCTACGGATGGAGAGGTACAGATACAGCCAGGCGCCAGATTGGGGGCACTTAGTCAAAACCAGTATGCTTTTGAGGAGTTCACACTCAAAGATGCAGTCCTCTATGGCAACAAGAAGCTCTACGACGCACAAAAAGAAAAAGAGAAGCTCTATATGGAAGGAGACTTCGACAGCGATGAGGTCAATAACCGCCTCGGGGAGCTTGAGATGATCTGCGCCGATGAGGATCCCACCTATGAGAGTGATGTCAAGATTGAGAAGCTTTTGAGCAAGCTGGGCTTCCCCGTAGAGCAGCATGAGGAACTCATGAGCTCTATCACCGGAGGGGACAAATTCAAGGTACTGCTCGCACAGGTACTTTTTCTCAAGCCAGATGTGCTTCTACTTGATGAGCCTACCAACAACCTCGATATTGAGACAATCTCCTGGCTAGAAGAGGAGCTCAAGCGGCATGAAGGTGTACTGGTGGTTATCTCCCACGACAGACACTTCCTCAATGGTGTCGTCACCCATATTCTTGATCTTGATTTTCAGAATATCCGTGAATTTACAGGCAACTACGACGATTGGTATATCGCTGCCAATCTCCTCAGCAAGCAGGCAGAGACAGACAGAGGCAAAGCTCTCAAAGAAAAAGAGGAGCTGGAGAAATTTATCGCCCGATTTTCTGCTAATGCCTCCAAAGCCAAGCAGGCCACAAGCAGGCAGAAGCAGCTAGACAAACTCGATGTCGGTGAGATACAAATCTCCAGCCGCAGAGACCCTTCGATCGTCTTCAAGCCACACAGGGATACAGGCAATGAGGTTCTGGAGGTCAACAACCTTGCCAAAAGTTATGGACAGGAGCAGGTTTTCAAGGGGCTCAGCTTCAAGATCAATCCAGGTGAAAAGATCGCACTGATTGGTGCCAACGGTGTGGGCAAGACCACCCTGCTGGAGATCCTCATGGAGAAGTTGCCGGCCGATGGTGGTAGTTTCGTCTGGGGACAGACGATCACCAGTACCTACTTCCCACAAAATACCACAGATATCGTGATGGGTGACGAGGAGCTTCCCCAGTGGATACAGGGCTTTGACCCCAAATGGCACATTGATGATATCCGTAAGACGCTGGGGCGTATGCTTTTCAGTGGAGAGGAGCAGAAGAAAAAGGTCAATGCCTGCTCAGGAGGAGAAAAACACCGTGTCATGCTCTCCAAGATGATGATGGACAGTGCCAACTTCCTCGTACTAGATGAGCCCAACAACCACCTTGACCTTGAAGCGATCATCGCATTGGGGGAAGCCCTGCACAACTACCAGGGTGGTGTGATCTGTGTCTCTCATGACCGTGAGCTCATTGATGCCTTTGCTACCCGCATTATCAAACTCAATGAAGATGGCACTATGATAGACTTTGAAGGAGACTATGAGGCCTTTGTGGAGATATATGGACACTAATTTCTATTCAATCTCGGCTGTTATTGTTAGCTAGGTAGCAGAAGCCTTTACCAGATAGAGCTATAATATCTTTATCTGGTCAAAAGGAAAAGAATGAAATCAGAGAAAAAAGCGTTTGGACTTTGGAGTGCTGTTCTGCTGGGTATCGGCTCTATGGTGGGCGCTGGTATATTTATAGTGATAGGTCAGGCAGGTGCTATCGCAGGAAGTTTGGTGTGGCTATCCTTTATTTTCGGTGGTATAGCAGCATTACTGAGCGGCTACTCTCTCGCAAAATTGGCAATAGCCTACCCCTCCAGAGGCGGGATTGTAGAGTATCTTGTTCAGAGCTACGGAGAGGGTGTATTCTCAGGTAGTGCCGGGGTGCTCTTTTACTTTTCCCAACTGATAGCCATTGCTGCCGTAGCCAAGTCATTTGGTGCCTACGCTGCAACACTACTGCCAGTAGAAGGGAACTGGAATGATATTTTTGCTATTGCGATCGTGCTCTTTTTTATACTTGTCAACCTTATTGGTGCGGCACTGGTAGCAAGATTTGAAAATATCATTGTGGTGGTAAAGATCTCCATCCTGGTTTTCTTCGCTGCAGCAGCTCTTTTCTATATCGACCCAAAGCTTTTCAGTACGACAGATATGCCACCTGTGAACAACATGTTTTTTGCTGTTGGTCTTACTTTTTTTGCCTATCAGGGCTTTAGTGTTATTACCAATACCGTAGAAGATATGGACAATGCACAAAAAAACATGATGCGGTCGATGCTGATAGCTATCGGATTGGTGGCATTTCTTTATATCCTTACCAGTATTGCCGTATTGGGAAATCTACCTCTAGAAAAAGTGATTGCCACCAAAGATTACGCTTTGGCTGAGGCTGCAAAGCCTATTTTTGGGGCTTTGGGATTCAAGATCATGGCACTGACAGCACTGCTTGCGACTGCTTCAGCCATCAATGCAGCCCTCTACGCTACGACAGAAATCGGATATACACTGGCCAAAGAGGGCAACCTCCCTAAAGTATATACTTACAATATCCATCACTCATATAGTGGTCTTCTGATCAGTGGGGTACTTATCCTTCCGATGATTTTGTTTTTGAATCTTGCACAAGTGACCACAATTGCTGCATTGGTCGTGTTAATTCTTCAGGGTGTCACCCATGCAGGGCATCTCTTCCGTATCAAAGAAACTGGAGCCAACAAGCTATTGGTTGCAGGTGCATGTGCAGGCATGTTTAGTATTGCGATCCTGACCCTCTATTATACCAGTCAACATGAGATGCCTGGGATTGCCATGTATCTATTGCTGGCTTTTGGGCTTGCCTATCTGGTTGAGATTGTCCTAAGAGGTCTTACCAAAAGGGTCATAAGCAAACAGACACACTTGGGTGCTTTAGAAAACATAGAGAGGGAAATAAAAACCTTCATAGGAGAAAAACAATGAAACAGACTATACATGCAATCTTGTTTGGATTGAAAGAGTTGTTACGCTGGAATACGATGAAATATGCACTT
>JALWVW010000123.1 GCA_027079365.1 Campylobacteraceae bacterium
CGCTTGATATTTCCTTGACTTGAAGAGAGCAATAGCGGAACAGGTCCGGAACCAAAATCGATGGTAGTATTGAGCTCAAATTCAAACTTTCCACTGTATTGGTCTTTTGTTGGCGTATATCTAAACTTGCTAAAGTATTTTTGCATAGCCTTCACTGTTCCACCATTACTGCCGGGGAGTTCCCCAATGGCAATACTTGGTTTGGTGCTGCTGTGGTCTGTACTCAGGATAGCGGGAATATAGGTATGGACATTGTTTGGTGCATAAAGTGCTTCGGTAAAGTCGATATTGTCCGTAGGGGCAAGTGCAAGGTTGAGTTTGCTGTTTGTGAAGTCAAAATCACCCTCTTCGCTTTTAATAGCAAGGTTAATATCAATATCTCCACTGCCTATGGCATCAAAACTTCTATTTTCATCACTGCTGTCTGTAATATCAAATCCATCTTGCTGGACAGTATAGTCATAGCATATTTCAGGTACATACAGCTCTGTGGCAAAAGTAATCATACTGGGCATATAGGTGTCCTGATCGGTACCCAGTGTAATGGAAGCCCTGGTATGGTTCTTTTTGATGGCACCAACACCACCTGTGATTGTACCAACCTGGGTGGTATGAATGTCAATACCGTTGTTATTGATGAGTATTGGATTTCTCTGGGGTACACCTTCGATGACGGAGGCAAAGTAACTTCCTGCACCGGAAGTATCAGGGAGATCATAAACATCGCCATCTTCATTGGTGATCTTGGCATAATCACCCAATAGGTTTCTGTCTCCCTCTCCTGCAAAGATGGACAGAGTAGAGTCTACACCATGGGGTGCTATTTTGGGTGTTTTAAACCCTTGAATATCAATTGTTTGGAGGTTGGTTCCTGCCGCTGACAACACCACATAGCCGTCATAGACTGAGATATTTCTTGTTTTTTCTACTGCTGAAGCAGTATTGTCATAGATCACTGCGAGTGTCCACGCGCCGTAGTTTCCTAAGCCGTCTCGGAGATGTGTATTTGTCTCTCCGGTTCGCGTAGGGATATTGGCTACGGTGTATGTTGCATTGGGAGCCTGATTTTGTAGGAGGGAGGTGACATCCGCAAATGCAGCATACTTATACGCAGCAATATCCCCATCTCGTGTAATTTGCCTGTCCCTGCCAATGGCATTTGGAGAGATAGAGGTATAGGAGCCGTTATTGATCTTTAGGAGGACGGTTTGGTTGTTGATGGTACTCCTGATTTGTGTAAGTGCAGTAGCCTGGTTTGCAGAGAAGTTGTACTGGCTGTCTATGCCTGTATCCCCTTGATCATTATGCAGGTATCCCTGCCAGTAGAGACCTGCCCATACAATGCTGGCATGTGTGACATCAACACCGGTTTCTGTTGCATTGATATCGGCACTCGAAGAGTTGAATGTAGTGCCTGTGCTGTCTATATCGATGTACCAGAGGTTAAGATTTGCGTTTGTTGTTGTAGAGCTTGTATCGTTGGCATTGCTTCCTCTGAGGACAGAGTTTCCTATAATGCGTATGTTGCCCTTGATGTTACTGATAAAACGCCGCTGGAAGGTATTCATATCGGTGGGTGGAGCAGAGGGCAGTGAAATGGTCACGGTGGCCGTGGCCGTATTGTTGATATAGTCCGTAATGGTGTAGTCAAAGAAATCCTGACCACTCGCGTTGAGATCGGGAACATAGGTAAAAGAACCATCGCTCTGAATGGTCACCGTACCCTGTGTGGGTGCAGTGGTAGGGGTGGTGTTCGCGGTATAAGGGCGTATTCCGCCACTGTCAGCGCCATTGCCAGTATCATCCGTAATGAAATTGACTCCTGAGAGGGTAAGCCCCGGTGAAGTGCTGTACTGGTCGTCAGTGGCTACAAGAGCGGTGTTTGTGGTACAGTAGTTGTCAGAGGGGATGATGGTGCGCGATCCAATACTGGCATCATTGCTCCATGCAAGTTTGACATAGGCATTCCCCCCCTGTTCGGTAAACTTGATGGTAATCGGATAGGTACCTGCTGACAGAGCGACGGGTGTTGCATCCCTAAAATTGCTACTGCCTCCTGTCCATGTGTTGTTGTTATATATTGTATTGCCATCGATAGTGAGACTCATGACATCATCATGTGCCAGAGAAAAAGTATAGTTGGCAGTTTCCGGGATCAGAATAGTGCCACTCCACTTGATACTAAAATTATCATTATTGATGCTGGCATCCGGACTCCCTCCCCCCCAGTCAAAATCAATATCATTGTCTATTCTGGAGAGGACTATAGGCAATGTTTGTGTACGGTTGTTGTAATATTGACCTTGAAGTCCTGGTGTACCTGGGCATGTACCTACCGATGCAACAGCAATGATAAAGTTTCTTGTCGCAGATGTGCCATCCTTATCGCTGGCAGTAGCACTGCAGTTATATGTTCCTGCAGTAGATGCTGTTCCGTCGATAAGCCCAGTAGTGGAATCAAAATTGAGACCATCCACAGTATTGTCGCAAGAGAAGTTGTATGTAATAGAGTCACCCTCTGTAGGTGTGCTGTATGTAGAAAGATCTAGGGAAAATGCATCACTTGTTGTAGTAGATTGATCGGGTATGCTATCCAAAATTGGAGGTGTGCCAGCTTTGGGGACAGCATCGATCCTTATATAGTTTATATGCGCCCTCTCATTGTTTTTTGTTGTGTCTGCCTCAAAACCCAAGGTAAGATTCCCGCTCGCATCTATAGGTGCTGTCAGTGTTCGGGTGTAGTACCCAGTTCGAAATATATATCTTTTTACTTCGGTTCCATTGGCATGTATCCTGAGGTAATCCTTCCCTCCTCCCTTTTTATCCCACTTGTAAGTATAGATCTCAAAAGAGATGGTGGCAGTCTGGTTGGCATAGGCAGAACCAAAAGAGAAGGTCTTGGTCGCAGTAGCACTGTGGGCAATACTCATCCACCCGCTATAGTATTTGTATCCACCACTCCATCCGTCAAGACTTGCGCCAGTGAACTCATCATTTGCAACCTGGGCAGAAAAACTTAGTTGTGTTGAAGACACAAGCAAAACAACCAACAAGTAAAGAAATTTTAAAATTTTCATAAAAGCTCCTAAGCCTAAATATATTACAGAAATCATCTTTCATGTGCTTCCTGATTATAACAAAAAAATGTCAAATTTGGAATTTGTTTTAGATGATACGCTATACTTTTGTAAAAGGAGCTTTATTTATGTATAAAAAAATATTTCAAACAATGGTATTTTTAGTTACCGTGAGTGGAGAGTCAGTATCTGCTTCGACACTGGATATCTACCAAGATGGTGCCAAGTACCGAATGATACCCACCAGCAGCTATCTGGGCTTTACCAAAGGGGTGACGGCTGTCTGTGAAGGGCAGGATATCGCGGTAACGGCTTTGGGTGAATGTTCACAAAATGAGAGGCTCTGTAAGCTGCGCAAGAGCCTTGATGAGACAGGGCTTGCTTATGATGCGTTACGGTATGAGTCGGAGACGCTGGAGAAGTTGATCTCACTGAGCAAGCTAACACAGGCTGAGGCAACTAAATGGATCGAGGCGGCATCCAAGATAGGCAAGCAGAAGGCCACACTAGAAGAGAAGAAGCGACAACTCGCAGCGCAGCTGGAGGCACAAAAAAGAGGATTTTCTCAGCAGGCACCCTCTGGCAAGCCACTGTTTTTACAGCACAAGTGTGCCGGAGAGCTGGAGCTTACACTACCTGTAGGCAGTATCGGTGCCAGACTGCTCTATGAGGCAGATGTCAGCGATCCTGCTTCTATCGGGGTCACACAGTATATCGCACTCTCCAACCAAAGTGGTATCGATATTAGCGCCAAAGAGGCATCTCTATATGCCAGATCCTACAGGGTCTATCTGCATCCTCAACAGTTCCGCCCATGGATCGCTCAGGTCAGAGAGCATCTCAGGGCAAAAAAATCTCTGCGCAAAGCCAAACGAGAGGTCTATGCTGAGGCAGCAATGGTTGAAGATGGTGTGGGTGGCAATATGGCACCTGTGATGCCAGTCTCAGGCATGGGTACTGTCATGCAGACTGGGTACAAAAACTACCATATCTCCGGCCTGGAGCTCCCCTCTACAGGCGAAGAGATCAAAGTGAAGGTCGGGGAGTACAAAGCAGCCACCACCTGTGCATTGGTCAGCTATCCCTACCGAGATCCTCGGGTCTACCAGGCCTGTAGTTTTGCTCCGAAGTCTCCGATTGAGTCCCATCGCTGGCGTATCCAGAGAAATAAGAGGTTGGTCAGTAATCAGGCTTACGGTGTCTATCGTGATGGCAAATATCTGTTGAATGTTGATATAGAAGAGGAGGTATTGGTTCATCGTAAGCCTATCGTCAAGAGAGACAGGAGCAGCGGTATCTTCGGAGGCACGATCCGTAAAAAGGATGGTTTTGAATTGGCATTGACCAATCTCTCCAGCAAAACAAAAATGGTCAAGATCATCGAACGCATCCCTACATCGACCACAGATAAGATCAAGGTTAAGCTACTCAGCGTGGAGGGTACGGAAAAATATACACTTCAAAAAGATGGGAAACTGGAGATGGACATCACCCTGCCTCCCAAGGCAGAGCAGAAGGTGAAAGTACTTTTTGAGTTGCGTTATGACAAAGAGATGAAGGTATCGTATTGAGGGATTATTTCTGGTGATTTATGGTATAATCGCGCCACTATAATTTTTTAGAAAGGACAACTATGACAAAAGAAACAGTACAGAAAGAGCCAAAAACACTCGATCAGCGTATCGACAGAATCTATAAAATGGCTAAAGAGCATTTTGGTGAAGTGCGCTTCGTGGGGATAAAGAGGCATACGAAAGTAGGCTGGGTTGCCAAGATACAGTTTGATGAGTTTGACTCATTCATGGCAGAAGGCGCGACAGCCGTAGAGGCACTCAGAACCTTGCGTAAACGCCTCAAAAAAGTGATCGACAGATACAACACAGTGTGATAGAATTAAAAATTAGAAGTTAGAAATTGGGGTATTTTTTTGAAGAATAATATTGTGTTGATTGGATTTATGGGGGTGGGCAAAGGTACCGTTGCCCGTGCTTATGCCAAGAGATATGGGGTGTTCAATATTGATACGGATGATCTGATCGAATCCTTTGCCAATAAAGAGGTCAAAGAGATATTTGCCAGCAAAGGCGAAGCGTATTTTCGCAAGCTGGAGCAGCGTACTGCCAAATGGCTGAGAAAGTCGGTCAAAGGTACGCTGATCAGCTGCGGGGGCGGGTTTTACAAGGTCAAAAAACTCAACAAGATCGGCACAGTAGTACTGCTGGATGCCTCTTTTGAGTGGATACATCATCGCCTAAAAAATGCCAAAAATGCCGAGTCAAAGCTCACTAAACGCCCCCTCTTTACGGAACTGAGCAAAGCTAAAGCACTCTACAGAGAGCGTAAAACTGCCTATCAGACAGTCGCAGATGTGATCGTCCATGTCGAAGGCAAAAGTATGGATGAGATCTGTAAGGAGATTCACAAGGTTTCTTCGTAGGGGCATCCCCCCCCCTGTGGGTGCCCATTAAAAAAAGAGGAATATTGATTAAAGATACCCACAAGAGGCACCCCTACGCTTGTCTTTCCCAATATTCCAACCCCTTATATATACCTGTCAATACCCCAAATATCAGCATAGTAGAGAAGATACACTTGGGTGCTTGATCATTGAAGTTGCCACCACTTTGAAAAATCTTATAAAGTACCACTGCCCATACAATGAGCGTCAGAATAGCGGCAACGCGCTTGCCCCAAAGGATGATCTGTTTTTTCTCTGTCTGTTTTGGTTGATTCATGGAGGTATTTTATCCTAATTCGCTATAATTTCCCAACTACAGCCAAAGAGGATTGATGCAGACATTCGAGCAGTACCTACGAGAGAATTTACCCAAAACAGACACCTTTCATCCGGTCTATGAAAAAGCATTGGGAGAAATGCTCCTGGCTGGAGGTAAGCGGTTTCGTCCAATGCTGCTGCTGAGAGTGGTAGAGGCATATGAGCCGCTACTGGTCGAGTCTGCGTTTGTGCCGGCACTGGCGCTGGAGTGTTTTCATACCTACTCTTTGATTCACGATGATCTACCTGCGATGGACGACTCTCCTTTGCGTCGCGGAAAATCTACCCTGCATAAGACTTATGATGAGGCTACTGCTATTTTGGCAGGTGATGCACTCAATACGCATGCCTTTCTACTGCTTTCTTATGCCGCTTTTCGTGAGGATATTCGGATCAAACTGGTGGAGATCCTTGCGTATAACGGCGGTACAGAGGGAATGGTGCTGGGGCAGGCGATCGATCTCTATTTTGAAAATACCCCATTGACAATCGCTCAGGTCAAACAGCTCCATACCAAAAAAACAGCAATGCTGATCGCAGCCAGTCTGCAGATGGGAGCCGTAATCGTAGGGCTTGACAAAAGCATACAGGATGCACTCTATGGATTTGGCATAGGATTGGGATTGTTGTTCCAGATTCAGGATGATATTATTGATGAGACCCAGAGCAGTGAAGAGGCAGGCAAAGTGACTGGAAATGACAGTGAGAAAAACAGCTTCATCACGCTGCTTGGTCTCAAAGAGAGTATGGCACAGGCGGATGCACTGGCAGCAGAACTAGAAGAGCGGTTTCATGCTTTTGATGCGCGGCTGCAGGGTGCTCTGGAGCCCCTGATGCAGGAATATCTCTATAGACATAGATAAAAGGAAGTGGAGACTTTAGTCCCACACAAGTATAGTATGGGACTAAAGTCTCCACTTCCGAGTGATAGTAAACAGTCAAGAAGGACAACAATGACCGAGCAGAATACAATGCGTAAAAAGATGGCAGATACGATACGATTTTTGGCAGCAGACATGGTACAGAAGGCCAACTCTGGACATCCGGGTGCACCGATGGGGCTGGCAGATATCGCTGTAGTATTGGGTGAGCACTTGAAGCACAATCCCAAAAATCCTTCCTGGCTCAACCGTGACCGCCTGGTCTTTTCCGGGGGGCATGCTACAGGACTGATCTATTCATTGTTGCACCTTTGGGGCTATGATGTAAGTCTGGAGGATCTCAAAAACTTCCGACAGCTTGACTCTAAGACCCCCGGACATCCTGAGTATGGACATACGGATGGCATTGAGATCACCACAGGGCCTCTGGGGCAAGGGATTGCCAATGCTGTGGGCTTTGCTATGGCAGAAGCCTATACAGCCCAACAGGTTAACTCAGACACCTGCGACCTGATTGATCACAAGGTTTACTGTCTCTGTGGTGATGGGGATCTGCAAGAGGGGATCAGCTATGAGGCTTGTGCGCTGGCAGGACATCTGGGGCTCAAAGATCTCGTGCTTATCTATGACTCGAATGAGATCACGATCGAGGGTGATACGAGTATCGCGTGGAGTGAGAATGTTGCGCTGCGCTTTGAGGCTCAAAACTGGAACATACTGAAGATTAATGGTCACTGCTATGATGAGATCAATAAAGCACTCACGGAAGCTAAATCTGCCACCAAGCCCACCATTATCATTGCCAATACCATTATCGGCAAAGGGGCAGAGGGGCTGGAGGGCAGTCATGAGACACATGGTGCTCCACTGGGTGAGGAGACGATCCGTCTCTCTAAGCAAAAAGCAGGCTTTCCAGAAGACAAGCAGTTTTATATCCCAGAAGAGGTACTGTTGAGATTTAGATGTGCACTGGAGCAGGGGGAACTGGCAGAAAAAGAGTGGATACACAGACAAAAAGAGGCGCCGCTAATCGAGCAGAATCATCTGCTGGAGAGGCTGCAGAACCCAGACTTTTCTACGATCGCTTTCCCTGATTTTACAGAGACTGATGCGGTAGCGACCAGGGACTCCAACGGACAGATCCTTAATGCGATCTCCACGGCACTACCGGGATTTATTGGGGGTTCTGCCGACCTTGCTCCTTCGAATAAAACGACACTCAAAGGGATGGGGAACTTCCCCAAAGGTAAAAACATCCACTTTGGTATCCGCGAACACGCTATGGCAGCTATCACCAATGCAATGGCACTGTATGGCACGGTCATCCCCTTCAATGCGACCTTCTTTGTTTTCTCTGACTACATGAAGCCCAGTACTCGTATCGCAGCACTGACAGGTATCCAAAACTTTTTTGTCTGGACGCATGACAGTATCGGTGTGGGTGAGGATGGCCCGACCCATGAGCCGATCGAGCAGTTGAGTCAGTTCAGGGCACTGCCGAACTTCTATGTCTGGAGACCGGCGGACGCGACAGAAAATGTCGAAGCATGGAAGACAGCGCTAGAGATGAAAGCACCTCATGGCTTTGTCCTCTCTCGTCAAAAGCTCAAGACCCTTAAGCCTCAGCGAGACTTTGGAGAAGTAAGCCGGGGTGCCTATATTGTCAAGAAGCGGGATAAGGCTACTTTGACCATCATGGCAAGTGGCTCAGAGTTGATGCCTAGCTTACAGGCTGGCTGCTTCCTTGAAAAGATGGGGATCAATGCAAGTATTGTGTCTGTGCCTTGTCTGGATCTTTTCAATGAGCAGGATAAAACATACAGAGAGACCGTTATCGATCCTTTGACAAAAGTGCTGGCGGTTGAGGCCGCTACAGCTACAGAGTACTATAGGTATGCGGATGATGTATTGGGCATGGAAGGATTTGGTGCTTCGGCACCGGCCAGTGAGTTGTTTAAAAGATTTGGCTTTACGATCAAAGGGATCAAGCAGAGAGCCTGCGCACTGATGGGTGTAGAGAATCAATCTGTTACACTAGAGAAACTGGGAGAGGCGTAGCGCCTTTCCGTCATGGCACCCAAGCAGCGCGGCAAACACGACCAAAACTTTGACACTCTGATAGATAAGTTTGCAGACCACATCTACGGCACAGTCAAAGGAGAGTGGCGTCTCAAACTGCTCAAGGAAGATTTGGCGTCACTGCATGATAGAGAGTGTCTGGATATCTGGGATGCAGGCTGTGGTCTGGGACAGATGGCACTCTGGTTCGCCCAGAAGGGTCACCAGCTGACCTGCTGTGATATCTCCTATAAGATGCTTGCCAGATCCCAAGAAACTTTCACGGCTGCCGGCTGCCAGGCGGATTTTCATCAGATATCTTCTCAAGAGATGGCCGCAACGCTTCCCCTGCAGGATCTTGTGCTTTTTCATGCCGTGATTGAATGGCTTGCCAAGCCGCTGGAGACGCTGGAGAGCGTAGCAGACCGAGTCAAGCCGGGTGGACACCTCTCTCTGCTCTTTTTTAACTACCATAGTTTTGTCTATCGCAATGCCCTCAAGGGTACCTGGCGTTTACCCTTCTTGCTGGACAAAAGCAAATGGTTTGGCAAAGGTAAAAAGCTCACCCCTCCCCATCCCCAGAAACCAGAGGTACTGGTGCGCTGGCTGGAGTCACATGGTTTTGAGGTAGAGACCATCACGGGTATCCGTGTCTTTCATGACTATATGGAGGCAGAAGTATTGGCAGCTTCAGAGGCTGAGTCACTATGGTCTTTGGAGTACCAATGCTGCCGGAAAGAGGTCTATAGAATGATGGGAAAGTATGTGCATATTTTAGCAAAGAGAAAGCCCATTTCAGATTTATGAAGCAATCATATACCCCAGGCCGTTGGCATTGGTGACCAGTTCACAGCCAATCGTCTTCTTCAGTCGGCTGATCAGGGATCGCAGGTTGCTGTCATGTCCAGGCTCATCCCAGATGTAGATTGAGAGCTGCCTGTTGGAGACGACATGGTTTTTGTTTTTTGCCAAAATCTCGATGAGTTTGCGCTTGTTGCTGCTGAGGGGTATCTCTTCCCCCTTTTTTTCCAAACAATGCTGCTTTATGTTGTAGGAAAAATTGTGCTTGAGCGGGATGATGCTTTCATCTATTGGCGGGGCATCCCTACCCTGTAGTGCCATACGCACTGTGGCGATGATCTCTTTCTCGCGATAGGGCTTCATAAGGTAGGCGATCGCCTGCGCATTCAGGGCATACTCAATCATTTCTTCATCAGCATAGGCAGTCAAAAAGATAATTTTACATGCCGGGTGCATTTGCTTGAGGATCACCGCTGCCTCTGAACCGGTCATGACACCTTTGAGAATGATATCCATCAAAACGATATCTACTGAGCATGCTTTCAGCTGCCTTAGTGCTTCTTTCCCATTATCTACGATACCTTTGACCTTAAAGCCCTCCGCCTCAAGGATCTCTTTGAGGTACTGTGCGGATATCAGGTCGTCTTCGACGATAAAAAGAGAGTGCTTTTCCATACTGTAGATTATAAACAACTCTGCTTTTGAGAGAGCTTATATTGGGAGCTTACTATGGTACGATGTTGGAGGCGCTTTCTGTCAAGAAGATAGGGAGGGAGCCGGAGACAGTGCTTGGGGAAAATCTGTTTTGGTTTGAGACTGTATTTACTTGGTACGGTAATAGCATCCACTCTCTCGCTGGTTCTTCCTCTGCTAGATGCAATAAAGATGCAATACCTTTTGGATATAATAAAATATGAGGCTCATTTCGGTATAGGTCTGAGATTATTCCAAGGAGTAAAAGATGAGAAAATGGATAGTGGTGCTTTTGTTGTCTGTTAGTGTTGTTATGGCAGGTGGAAGTGTACCGGAAAGCATGCTCTCTGATACGAAAGCAAGCGTAGGGAGCGACTACTATTACGCCGGTTTTGGTATAGGTAAAGTATGGGTCAATGATGGTGCATCAGATGAAGAGATAGCGTCGGCAGGACTTACAGTGCAGGTGGGGTATCAGTATAGCCCCTATATTGCGATCGAAGGTCGTCTGTTTTATGGGATGGATACCACCTACGATCCGGGAAGTACTGGCAATCTTGCCAATAGCTATGACGGTCATCTCTCAGGATGGGGAGTCTATCTTAAACCTATGCTTCCTATGGGGAGGCTTTCGGTGTATGGACTGATTGGGTATGGTGGACTGATGTTGCATGATCTAGAAGGTGGTGATGCCTACGAGGATAGTTTTCAGTGGGGTGCCGGTTTGCAGTATCAGGTGACAAAAAATGTGCATGTTTTTGTGGATTATCTGAAACTCTATGATGACAAGGGATTCGACTATAGGGCTACAAAAGATGCTGTCAATGCTACTATGTGGACAGTGGGTCTCACGATACGATTCTAAGAAGGAGGAAGAAGATGAAAAAAGGACAGACACAACTAAGAATGCTTCTATCTGTGATTTCTATGTTATTTGTTTTGAGTGGCTGTGGTGGCTTGGAGGGAGATCCATCCTTGCATCAGTTGGTCGGTGGGGGATCTGTAAATACACCTCCCATAGCCGATGCCGGCAAGGATCAGGCTGCCATCGAAGGGACAGCCATGACCCTGGATGGTTCCGGCAGCAGCGATCCGGATGGCACCATCGTGGCGTATGCCTGGACAGAGGGGGGTACGACTTTAGGAACTGTAGCCAGCTTCTCGCACACCTTCCCAGTCGGAACCCACACGATCACTCTGATGGTGACCGATGATGACGGTACAACAGCAACGGATACGGTAGTAGTAACAGTAGCAGCTGCACCAAACCAGGCGCCCACCGCCCATGCTGGAGCAGACCAGAGTGTTATCGAAGGGACAGCTGTGAGCCTAGATGGCTCTGGTAGTTCTGATCCCGATGGAAGTATCGTCTCATATGAATGGAAAAAAGGGAATACAGTATTGGCAGCAGTTGCTTCATTTGACTATATGCCCACTGCGGTAGGTACAGATACACTGGTATTGACCGTTATGGATGATGATGGTGCAACAGACAGTGACGAGATGAACATCACAGTGACAGCGGCTGCACCAAACAGGGCGCCTACTGCTGTCATTACCAAACCTTCAGCAGGTGCTACCTACTATTGCTATGAGGGGTCGAATCCAATTATCGTGCTAGAAGGCAATGAGAGCTCAGATCCAGATGGTGATGCCTTAACCTATAACTGGAGTGCCACAGCAGGCACAAATGCAGTCTCAGCCAACATGCTTATAGGGGATCGATCCAGCGAGAATACAGTCATAACCCGTGATGACCTCTGCAACTTTGTAGGTAATAGTGACAATGGTGTGGATTGCTCTACTGGGGAGTATGGGTCGCGTTTAACCAAGAGATGGGATGCTGATACCACTGACAATGATGCCATATATTATCCGAGTACAGATGGCGGTTGTACGGTAACGATTGACTTGAATGTCAGTGACGGCAAGGCCAGTGGTAGTGACAGTACAGATGTGACTATCAGCATAATGTTTCCCACATAGTAGCCATACTTAGGGGAATACTTTGGAGCGTAGCTATCAGTGAAGGTAGTATTAGAGAAAAAGGAGCCCGTGTGATGAAAAGTCTCTTTGATCGTTTGATGTCTCTGGATCGAAGAGGCCGTTTTATCTATGGCATTACGGTTGCGATAGTGCTGATCGCACTCTCTGGAGCAACAGCAGATTTCTTTGTACAGCGTTATCTACAGGCAGGGGTACAGCTTGTGATCGCTGTGATGTCGGTGTTGCTTCTTTTTTACTACAGTATTTCAAAAAACTACACAGTTTTTGTCTATAGTGGTATTGTTGTGGCAAGTGTGGGCTACAATCTTTTGCTCTGTTTAGATCATTTTGCCCTACATAGCTATTTGGTTCTAATGATCATTCCCCTGGTGATCTTCTTTATTCTCCCGCTGAGACAAGCATTTATCATGAGTCTGCTGCATTATGGAGTGTTGATTGCTTTGAGCTGGTATGGGTATGCTGTGTTGCATATGACATCTGAGATATTTGGCAGAGATGCGATACAGGTATATCTGTTTGGTGGTATATTTATCCTTGCCTTTGGCAGCTTTTACCACTTGGCGATCGAGGAGAGCTATCGGCAGCTTGAGCATGCCAATACACAGAAGGAGACACTGCTCAAAGAGATCCACCACCGTATCAAAAACAATCTCAACAAAATGTCTTCCGCCCTTGGGTTGCAGATCTTTAGGCTACAACAGGGACACACGGCCTCTCCCGAGGAGATCCTTCGCGGCAATAAACTCCGCATAGAAGCGATGTCTCTGGTGCATGAAGCACTCTATCGCTCAGAGGATATTGCAAGTGTGGAGGTGGGGGAGTATATTCGAAAGGTGCTTGATCTGATAGAGCGAACTTATGAGCGACAGATCAGAGTGGAGATAGATGCGATACCTATTTTTCTGCCTACAGAGAAGATACTGCGACTAGGCACAATCCTCAATGAACTCTATACCAATACGATTAAACATACAGATGCCGACAATCTACAGATCGAGGTAGAAATCATACTTTCACGAACAGAGGATACCTGTATGTTACGCTATGTCCAAAAGGGAAACAGCCAGGAGATAGACACAGTAGCCTTCACCAAATCTCCGGGGCTCGGGATGATGCTGATCCAACTCTCTGCCGAAGAGATGGGTGGCACATTTTATATAGAAACTCTGGAGAAATCCCTTATCTTCAGCCTAACTTTCGACTGCTAAAACCCCATAAAATAGATCTTTTTAGAAAGAATGCAATATCTCTGCAATACTTTTGGATTATACTATGAATATAAGTTCTCTTCGGAGTCAAATAGTACAAAAGGAGTAGAAGATGAAACGGACAGTAGCTTGGATGGTAGCTGTGATAGCGATACTGCTAGTATCAGGATGCTCTGACAAAGCATTATATACGGTTGGAGGGATGGTGGATGGATTGAGTGATACCATCACTTTACAAAACAGTACTACCCGTCACAAAATAGGTGTCAACGGAAAGAACACGGTGGTCAAGGCAAAAGACACCTTGACATTGACAGAAGATGGAAATTTTACATTTGTACGAGCATTGGGATATGAGACGGACTACAATGTCACGATCACAGCTCAGCCAGCTGGTCAGACCTGTACGGTCACCAATGGTACTGGTACTATTCGCCTAGCGAGTGTCTCCGATGTGATGGTAGCCTGTGTTGATAATGGAGAAAACCAGGTGCCCACTGCCCATGCCGGAGCAGATCAGAGTGTGACCGAAGGGGCAGCTGTAACCCTGGATGGTTCCAGCAGTAGTGATCCAGACGGTACTATCACAGCGTATGTTTGGACAGAGGGGGGTGCGACTCTTGGGACTGCATCGACCCTTTCATACACCTTCCCGGTTGGAGAGCACACAGTCACACTGACAGTGACCGATAATGACGATGCGACAGCAGCCGATACAGTGCTGGTGACGGTGACGGCAACTCCGCCGCCAGCCAATATCGCACCCGTAGCAAACGCACAGAGCAAGAATACCAATGAGGATACGGCAACAGCCATAACTCTCACTGGAAGTGATGCTGATGGAGATACATTGAGCTATGCCGTGGTATCCAACCCGGCCCACGGTACACTCACCGGTACGGCACCTGACCTGACTTACACACCCAAAGCAAACTATCACGGCAGTGACAGCTTTACTTTCAAAGTCAATGATGGTACGGTTGATTCGGCAGTGGCCACGGTCAGTATTACGGTCGCTTCGATCAATGATGCACCAACAGCAGAGGCTCAAAATGTCGATACAGATGAAGATACTGCCGTAGATATCACCCTGGCAGGAGATGATGTCGATGAAGATACGCTAAGTTATACCGTAGTATCCAATCCGGCCCACGGTACACTCACCGGTACGGCACCCGACCTGACTTACACACCCAAAGCAAACTATCACGGCAGTGACAGCTTTACTTTCAAAGTCAATGACGGCACGGTTGATTCGGCAGCGGCCACGGTCACTATTGCGGTTGCTTCGGTCAATGATGCACCGACGGCAAATCCCCAATCGAAAAGCATTGAAGAGAATACACCAGTCGCTATTACCCTGACCGGAAATGACATTGATGGGGATACATTGAGCTATGTTATTGATACACTTCCTCTGCATGGAGAACTCAGTGGTACAGCACCCAATGTTACCTATACGCCAGAGACAGACTATGTGGGGGATGACAGCTTCACATTCGTTGCCAATGACGGAACGGAAGATTCTACGCCAGCGACCGTTACGGTCACCATGAAGCGCTCACACGGAACATTAAGCGCAGAGGTGAAAGATCTGAACGGCACGATCACCCTCGATACCAATCTTACTCACAACGGTGTTTCTACTATTCTCTCCAAAGACCTCAGTGAAAGTGGAGGAACTGCACAGGATACTCTCGCGGACAATGTGGAGATGAATACCAGTTACGAGGTGACAATCACAACGCACCCAAATGAGCAAGTGTGTAAATTCACCACTTCCAGCTCGGGAACAATCAACACAACTACTCATGATCCAAAAGTGAAATTGAGCTGTAAAGACCTATCTGTTCTTCCATCGACAACACCATTTGTTATCAGAGTAAAACCAAGTTTGCGCAATGGTGAATATATATATACAGTATGGAAACGAAATCTCATGGACTATCTTTACAATGTCGACTGTGACAATGACGGCAACAATGAAGGGGCAAATATCACTGGAGACTTCAAGTGTGTCTATGATTCGGATGCAGAACAGGAAGTAAGCATCATCGGCAACTATCCCAGTATACATGGACACTACAATGACTGTTCAAATGGTGGACCGAATCATTTGGTAAGCGTATTGCATTGGGGGGATCAGCACTGGCTTACAATGGAGGGGGCATTTAGCGGATGTAAAGATTTGAGTATTGAGGCTACCGATACTCCAGATCTTAGTCATGTTACATCGATGGCTAGGATGTTTCATGATGCGACAAGTTTCAATGATGATATTAGCGACTGGAATGTCAGCCATGTTCAGAATATGTATAAGATGTTTAGTGGCTGGGGAGTGAAAACAACATTCAATCAACCCCTGAATGACTGGAATGTCTCCAATGTTACCAATATGCAAGAGATGTTTAGGTTTTCAAGTTTCAACCAGCCTCTCGATGCGTGGGATACAGGCAATGTTGACACTACGAAGAGCATGTTTTCTAAGGCGGCTGATTTTAACCAAAGTATTCAAGGCTGGAATGTATCTAAAGTACAAGATATGACCGGGATGTTCCGGAGTGCAAAATCCTTCAATCAGCCTCTGGGTAACTGGGATGTGAGCCATGTGACTACGATGACAGCAATGTTCTACGATGCGGCAGATTTTAACCAATCCATCGGAGACTGGAATGTCAGCAGTGTTACCAGTATGGCCAATATGTTTCATGGGGCGAAGAGCTTCGATCAGGATATCAATGACTGGGATGTCTCCAATGTGACCAATATGTACAGTGTGTTTGATGGAGCCAAAGCGTTCAATCATCCACTTGACCATTGGGATGTGAGCCATGTAACCAGCATGGGTCAAATGTTCCAAGTTGCTGAAAATTTTGATCAGGATATCGGAGACTGGAATGTCAGCAGTGTCACCGTCATGGACGGAATGTTTCAAGGCAACCAAGCATTTAATCAAAATATAAACGACTGGAATATCAGTAGTGTGACTAGAACAAGAGAGATGTTCAGGAACGCAAAGAAATTCAATCAGCCCCTGGATCAGTGGGATGTTGGTCGCATAGAAGACATGGCTAAAATGTTCTCCGGTGCGACAGACTTCAATCAGAGTCTCAGTGACTGGAATGTTTCCAGCGTCACCAATATGAACTATATGTTTAACGGTGCAACAAATTTTGAGCAAAACCTAAGCACATGGGATGTTGGCAAAGTAACCTTTCATAACAGTTTTGCTACTGGTAGTAAAATTATCGAGGAGCCACACTGGCCATAAAACCTTTGCTTCCTAAAAACTGGAGGCTAAACAAAAAGAGAAGGAGCGCACAGTACCAGAGAAATTTCTCTAGCGCTCCCCTTTGAGCATGAAACTCCGGATCTCGTCTTCATCTGCAAGCTCTTTATCGTACTTGATGACCATGATGCCTTCGGTTTCGTTGGTGTAGATGTCATTGACGCCGGCATAGCTTTTGAGTGCGGTGAGCTTGCCTTTGTCAAAGGTCTCAGTGTCGAGGTAGATCGTGCCTCTGAGTCCCGGATTACGCATACCCAGTATCCAGAATGCCCAAAACACAGAGACGATCAGTACAGCGATAGCGACCGCCGAGACATTGCCCAGCTCGAAGATCTTGCCTGCCAGTGTCGCACCGATACCCATACCGACATAGGAGAAGGTGTTGGCTACACCCAGTGCGGCGCCTTTTTGGTGGGCTTTGGCAAATTTGCTGACAAAACTCTGCAGGAGTGGTTCAAACATATTGAAGCCGATGAAGAAAAAGACCACACCCACACCAAATGCCCACAGCACAGAACTAAAGCCCATAAGCAGGAAAGCCACAGCGATGAAACCTATGGAGATGAGGAATACTTCTTTACCCTTGTTATACTTCTCTCCAAAGACGGCTGCGGGTCCCATGGCGATGATCCCGAAGAAGACTGCCGGAAGATAGACCTTCCAGAACTCCCCCAGGGGTAGGTCAAATTTGGACTTGAGTACCAGTGGGATGAGGAAAAAGGCGATCGCCATTGTGGAGCTATGAAAGAGAAAAGTGATATACATTCTCAGTAGATCCTTGTCTTTGAAGACATCTCTGACCTTGGCCTCCTCTTCGGCAAAAGAGTGGGTGATCTTGGGAGGCTCAGGCACCACAGTAAAGAGCAATACGATAGAGAGCAGCGCGATACCTGCAGTGAGATAGAAGAGGTCGGGTACACCACCCTCAAAACCACCGATAATAGGCCCGATCACCATTGCAGCGGTAAATGCCAATGCGATCACCATCCCCATGACTGCCATGGCATGGGCACGCTCATCCTCGCGGACATGGTCAGAGATCATCGCGATGATCACCGCACCGATCGCACCGGCACCCTGCAGGAAGCGTCCGATGAGTAGCATCGTGATATTGTCTGCCATGCCTGCGACTACAGAGCCTGCGGCAAAGATCAGCAGGCCGATCAGAATCGTAGGCTTGCGCCCTATCCTGTCGCTGAGTACACCGAAAGGCACCTGCAGTGCCGCCTGTGTCAGGGCATAGCCGCCTACGGCCAGACCCACGAGGGTCGCGGTAGCGCCAGGAAGTTCATGGGCATAGGCCGAGAGTACAGACATGACCACAAAGAGACCAAAAAACCGAAGTCCAATGATAAGACTCAGATGCCAGACTTTACCGATAATAGCTTTCATAGTGTTCCTTTGATATAATCCTCTCAGTATTAAAGAAGGATATTTAATTCGGGGTTATTTTGTCGGATTATACTCCTGATAGTTTAACATGAGGTTAAAGATGCAGTTGGTACTAGCGAGTGGAAATAGTGGAAAAATAAGAGAGTTTAAACAGCTCTTGGGAGATGAGCTCAAGGCATTCTCGGAGCTGATAGCGCCTTTTGAGATCACAGAAGATGCAGACAGCTTTGCAGGTAACGCCCTGCTCAAAGCCAGAGCGATCTATGAGAGATTGGGGGAAGAATATCTGGTGATCTCCGATGACAGCGGTATCACTGTGCCACTTTTGGGAGGAGAGCCGGGTATCTACTCTGCGCGCTACGCTGGAGAGGGCGCCACCGCCAGACAAAATCTGGAAAAGCTTATAACAGAGGTAGGCAGACTGACAGCACGAACTCCTGCCTATTATACCGCAGCCATCGCCATTGTATCCAAATATGGGGAATATGTGGTGCATGGATGGATGTATGGTGAGGTAATTAGTGAGGCCAGAGGAGACCAGGGGTTTGGCTATGATCCGTCGTTCATCCCCGAAGGCTATACCCAGACATTGGCTGAGCTTGGCGATGAGGTCAAAGCAGAAATCTCACACCGACACAAGGCGCTGGCATTAGCAAAGCCGATTATTGAGATGTTGCGACACAAATAGGGTAACCACAAGGGGTTGCCCTACGAAGAAAAACCAATTAAATGTAGGGGTGCCCTTTATGGGTACCCGAAAAGAGAGAGAATATGACACAACAACAATTTATGAGAGACCTCCAGGCAGTCTATTTGGAGCTGCAGGACAGGCAAGCAGTGCTCAATGGCTTTTATGAGCTTTTGAATGGTACACATGAGAAGGCAGAGCAGTCAGTAGATGCCTTCTTGAAGCTCTTGGATGTGCCAAAAAATGCTGACACAGTGATGGCAGCATTGACCCGTATGGTCAATCTGCGTGAGGATGCGTTGGAGCAGGTGCTTGGCAAGCTTGAGTTAACAGGTGAAGAGATTCGAAGCAAAAAAGAGCTGGCGTATGGTTTTGTGAGTATGATGCATATCGCCAGACACGAGAGTCTCATAGGCTGGATAGAGGAGCAGAAGCTTCTGACACCTTTTTATCGTGCACTGATAGTGGGAGTGCATTTTGTGGGTTTGAGACTCAGCGAGTGGCAGAGTCGCTGGACGGCTCATATCCTCCACTCGGTCAACCTCGAACTGAGTGAAGTGTTTAATGGAGACGATGCCAAGGTCTTTGAGATGCTACAGGGTGAATCACTGCTGGACAAAGATGAGAGTGGCTGTGTGGGTGACAGATGCTATTCTGTGCTTATAAACAATGTAGGTCGGGGTGCACCACAGGCACTTCCTACGGTCGCCCTCACCCCGACAAATAAAGACAAACCACTGGCTGAGCCTGTCGAAGCCAGACCCTCTTATAAATCCGTAGCCTACGCGGAAGCCTTCCCTCAAGAGGTAGCAGGAGTCATTACGGCTCTGGAGCAGCTGATGATGCTTTTGTCACAGCATGAAGACGAAGTTTTTGGACAGAAGCAGGAGTGGCTGGCGTATTTTGGTGCCATCAAAGAGGCATTTTCGCATACAGTCCCCGATGAACTCATAGGAAAATGGGCAGAGGTAGACAGAAAATGGATGGCAGTCAAAACGCCTCTGCAAGTAGGGCATCCTTTGGAGTACTATGAAGACCACTATAGAAAGGCCGTAGCCCTAGAGTGGGATCTTCGTATCGTCAATCCCGCGCTACAGGAAGGGTCGCCGACACGACAAAATATTAAAAACTTTGCCTCTGCAATGGCAGAGGAGTTTGGAAGCCAAGCCCAAAAAACAATGGCTAAGAACCTTATACAGGTAGATGAGACACAGCTCTACATCGGTCAGCCTATCCTCTACTATGCTGCAGAGTTCAACGGACTCTTCTCTGCACAGGTAGTGCCCAATGATGAGCAGGTCTCCGCTGAGCTTGGCAAGAAGATCTTCGCCTATGCAGACTTTGTCATGGAGTCTAAAAAGTCTAAACCTACGATGAGGCTCAGTGTAGAGACGATGGGGGAAGCGTTTGTAAAAAAACAAAAAGCTCTCATAGGGGAGAACCCAGTACTCTGGCAAGAGCTTTACGACATCTCTACCGTGGGGCATGAGTATGGGCATATTCTGTGGATAGACTCCGATACCGAGACCAAGATGAACGGCACAGGACAGTTCAAAAACATAGAGGAGTTTAAAGCCACTGCTGGTGGGCTCATGGCATTTTTTCATAACGAAAAAGAGGCACTCAAATCTCATATAGTAGATGATGTGGTGAGTCGGGCGGTAGGACTCATGGCATGGCGTGAAGTGGGTGAGGTCTTGCCTTACTACTGTGAGGGGTTGATACATCTAGACATACTGTTTGGCTCAGGTGTCATCACCTATGACGGAGAGATAAAGATAGACTACTCTAGGTATGATGCGA
>JALWVW010000124.1 GCA_027079365.1 Campylobacteraceae bacterium
TTGAAGACCAAAGGCTGTATCCCGGCATAGACCTGCAGGCTTCCCCGCAACCCAAGCCAGATACCCAAGAATGCCTTGAGTGAAAGCAGCATCTGGAAGCGTGTCATCCCCTCCTCTCCTATCGTACCAAAGACCTGCGAGATCATATAGAGCCCCGTGATCATGATGATGACCAGCGCGGGGGGCACGATGCTGCGGATACGCTTGGCAACACCGCCTCTGGCTTTGGCATACTCTTCGGGACTTAGGTGCTTTTGCATACGCATGATGATAAGATTGTCTGTGATCAAAAATCCTCCATAGACAAACGCTGCCATGAGATGAATGGTTTTAATAATAATGAAGGTCATAATGCAATCCTGGGAAAAAATGAGTGGGAGTATAACATTTGTTAGCATAGACAGGGTTAGAGATAGTGTATAATAGCGTATCAGGAGACAACGATGAAGAATTATATCAAAAACAAAACAGCACTGATTACTGGAGCCACCTCCGGTATCGGGAGGCAGATCGCTATCGATCTGGCTGCCATGAAGGTCAATCTTATACTTTTGGGCAGAGACAAGAAAAAGCTCAGGCAACTCAAAAAAATACTCTCCAAGCAGAGTAAAAGAGAGGTCAGTGTCTACACGCTGGATGTCAGAGACAGAGTAAGCGTAGAGAAAACCATGAAAAAGATACTCAAGAGAGAGACGGTTGACATCCTTATCAATAGTGCTGGATTGGCACTGGGTATTGAGCAGATAGACAAAGGACATAGTGACAACTGGGACACCATGATTGACACCAATCTCAAAGGCTTACTCTATATCAGCAGGCCTGTCATCGCCCAGATGCGCCCACTCCAAACAGCCCATATCGTCAATCTAGGTTCCGTAGCAGGCAAGAGCGCTTACCCTGGTGGCAATGTATACTGTGCCACCAAAGCTGCTGTGCACTCACTCGGAGAGTCCATGAATGCAGATTTAATATCAACAAATATCAAAGTAACAACAATCGCCCCAGGAGCAGTCAATACCAACTTCTCCTCTACACGATTTGACGGAAACCAACATAAAGCAGATGCTGTCTACAAAGGTTACACACCCCTTTATGCCAAGGATATCTCACATGCGGTACTCTCTGTACTCAACACTCCCGGACATGTCAATATCCAGTATCTGGATATCATGCCCACTGCACAGCGAAATCCCTATCTGCTGCACAGAGAGAGCTAAAAGTGAAGCCCTTCTAACATATCGGGGATCAAACTGTCATAGCGTGCTTTGTCTTTGACACGATAGACAAAGCGCATCGTAACACTGGTATCCTTTCTAAAGTACGTCTTTTGATAGAAGAGTGTCCTGCCACCTTTATGTATGCCTGAGATCACAAACCAGTCTCTTTTTAATACCTTATAGGAGATACGACTCTCTGCTTCCTGTTCCCATCGCAGTACATTACGATAAGACTCTCTGATACTCTCAGAAAACCAGGAACCATAAATCCTGCACTCCAGCCCATCTCGCCCTTCCAGAAATATCCCATCTCTGGCATCCGGTAGTGTCTTTTTTGTAAAAATATGCCCAGGATAGCGTACCGAAAAACCAAATTTATCATTCTGATACTGCCCCATGGAGAGATACCCTCCCCACCCACTGAGTGCAACGACAACCAAGATCAACAAAATACGGATAATACTTCTCATACTACACCTCCCTTATTCTTTTATATCCAACGATCACAAAAAACAGATACAACAACGCTTCTACTATGAGTGCATACAGTGCACCGTCTCTCTGCATCCC
>JALWVW010000125.1 GCA_027079365.1 Campylobacteraceae bacterium
ACTACACCATCATTAACAGGCGTGATGCAGAAGATGCCGTAGTCATGTCATTAGACTATTTTAATGCTATGCAAGAGACACTACACCTACTCAAATCTCCTGCCAATGTAGCGCATCTCGAAAAATCTATAGCACAGTACAGGGCAGGAAAAGTAGAAAATCACGAGCTTTTAAATGAGTAAACGACAACTTGCCTGGACAGCAGAAGCATGGAAGGACTACCTCTACTGGCAAAATCAAGATAAGAAAACATTAAAACGTATAAACAAACTCATAGATGCGACCCTTCGTGATCCATTTGAGGGTATAGGTAAACCAGAGGCACTCAAAGAAAATCTATCCGGTTTTCATTCTCGACGCATTGATGAGATGCATCGCTTAGTCTATGTGGTAGAAGAGAAACAGATTGTTCTCATTTCGTGTCGGCATCACTATTAAAAAAATGGTATGAAGACACCACCTGCCCCAGTGCAATCCCCCCATCATTGGGGGGGATGGCATTGGAAATCATCGCTTCAGGAAATCTCTCGTAAACTAGTGCTAAAAGTACCCTATTCTGAAACACACCACCACTCAGCACTAAAGGCAAATCATAAGGGGCATATATCACCGCTATCATCTCTACCAGAGTATGAAAGAACTTTGAGACAGCCACAGAAGCATTGCTTTCAGTCAACAATGTTTCGATCATCGAAAGAAAATCTATCTTCCCTTCTTTGTATTCAAAACCATAATACCCTTCTATAGAATCATCATACAACGCTTCGAGTAGAATCCCACTCTCACCTTCAAAGCTCATTACCTGACAGACATCAAGCAGTGAAGCCACAGCGTCAAAAAGTCGTCCCAAGGAAGAGCTTAATGGTGCATTAAGCCCTTTTTGCCATGCGGTGAAGTAAGTGCGTAGTTCTACTTCTGAAAATGCTTTTGTTGTAGGGGTTTGCAAAGCAAGTGTCTCTTCACCATAGAGGTCAAAGAGTACGGAAAGCGCTACACGCCTAGGCTCTTTGATAGCTTTATCTCCTCCTAGAAGTTTGAAATAGTTTAGGTGTGCTACTCTCTCATACCCTTCATAGTCACACACCATAAACTCTCCACCCCATAGATTGCCATCATCCCCATATCCCGTACCATCAAACGCCACACCAAAGACCTTACCTGCAAGCTGTTTCTCTGCCATCACACTCAAGATATGGGCATAATGATGTTGGACTTCAACAAGCTCGGTCATAGGTTCCTGAGCCTGTCGAAGGATCGCTACTTTTGTACTCTCGTAATATGGATGCTTATCATGCACTATCACATCCGCTTGAAAGCCATACATCCGCTCCAACGTCCTTATGTTTTTTTCATAATACTCCACAGAACCTATACTGTCCAAATCCCCTATGTGAGGTGATAAGATAGCTTGGTTCTCAAACCCTATAGCAATGGTACTTTTTTGGTTTGCACCCATAGCCAGCACATGCTCTTTTAGCGTAAAAGGTAGCTTGATACTCACAGGTGCATAACCTCTAGCGCGCCTAAGAATAACCTCTTGCTCACCCACCACCATCACCACAGAATCATCACAGCCATTGACGATATCACGGTTATGCTCCAACACATAGTCGTACACCCCTTGTAATTTCTCCAAATCTTCTAAGTTCGTACAGATAGGTTCATCTGTGACATTGGCAGAAGTAGCTACAAGAGGATGTTGCAATTTATCCAATATCAATAAATGTAATGGTGCATAGGGTAAAAACAGGCCGATACGAGAAATATTGGGTGCAACCTGTAGGGGCAATCCTTTATGGTTGCCCTTTGACTGCAACAACACAATCGGACGCTCTCTGGAAGTCAACAACTTCTCTTCAAGTGTATTTATCTCCCCAAATTCCCTAGCCATCTCCATATCTTTCACCATGACCGCAAAAGGCTTGGCAGGTCGCTGCTTCCTCTCTCTTAGCTTTAGAATAGCCTCTTCGTTGGTCGCATCGCACATTAGGTGGTAGCCCCCTACACCTTTGACTGCTATAATTTTACCTTCAGATAAAAGCTCAACAACCTTATCTATCTCATTTGTCGGGATCAGGGGAACCCGACCTACATTGTCTATGAGTTTTAATGTAGGGCCACACTCCCAACATCCGATAGGTTGCGCGTGGTAGCGCCTGTCTAGAGGATTGGTGTATTCCTCTTCACACGCTTTGCACATCTTAAAAAATTTCATAGAGGTATTGACTCTATCATAAGGCAAATCATAAATGATGGAGTAGCGTACCCCACAATGGGTACAGGTGATAAATGGGTAACCATAGCGACGGTTGGAGGGGTCAAAGAGCTCTTTTTCACATTCGCTACAAATGCTTACATCAGGAGGGATGCGTGCGGTTTTTTCGCCACTATTGTCACTTTTCAAGATCTGAAAATCACTAAAATCTCTGGACTCTATCTGTGCTACTTCAAGGGTATCGATGGAGGAGAGCGGAGGCAGTCTTCTTGTGATTGCTTGGGTAAAACCTTCAAGTTCCTCTTTAGAACAACTCACAATGATTTCTACCCCTTGCACACCATTGTGTACCGTGCCATTCAATTTGAATTGGGAGGCAAGTTGGTAGATAAAAGGACGGAATCCGACACCTTGCACCGTACCTTCAATCATAATTCTATAAGTCATTGCATCCCTTCTCTACTTCTCTAGTGAGGTTCCCCCATAAAGCAAATTACGACCATCGACTGGTAGTTCATTATTAAAATAGACTCTATGATTGGTTGAGATTTCTTGACTTATTTTACTAAAAAGGTGCTTGTTTTCCAGCATGGAGCCTGACACTGCGATGGCTGTCGTATCCATAGATTGTTTGACCTGATCCATCTCGTTTGCCAAAAATTCGCAAAAGCTCTCCATAATCCCATAAGAAAGCGTCAGAGGATCCACACCCGCCAGCCTAAAACTCATCGCCGTACGCAAGGTCATAAGTGGATCTAAGATAACTTTCCCTCCATGGTTATGGAGCTTATAATCTATTCTAGGGCCCTTAGTACCCAAGAATAGCATGGTATTCCTCTCCAAAACAGCGGCTGCTTCCAGAGGGTCTTTGCTGTCTGTAAGCTCCAACACCATCGCCACCACACCCCATAAACGATAGATGTTGAAGTGAGACTCTTCGAAGGCTATCTGAATGATCCGTTCAAAATGTTCAGGATAGGCTTTTTTATAGTTTTGTACGATCTTCCCACCATTTTCATCACTATCAATGATCTGTTTAAATATCGTTGCCATACAATCAAATGTAAAATTGAGTGAGAGATACTCTATCGTGCCATATTTTTTGCCATGTACCAGCACACCGCTTGGCGCTGTTTTACTCAGGTTGATGCCGATGATATTCTCATCATCAAGCCCATGCTCCTTGATCACCGAATAGAAAGCACTCAGTGGTGCAACAGTCTCCCTTGAGTCAGGAAATACTGGCAAGCCTTTGTCTCCAGAGACAATAGCTCTGTCTTTGGGAGAAGTCACTACCTGTATCGGCAAATACTCCTGAGTGGGAGCAAACAAAATACACTCCTCCTGATAGGCAATCTCCTCTTTTGTCATAAAGAGCAGCGTGATACCCAGATGCTGCAACTCCTCCATGAGCAGATGCAATACCATGTCATCAGGAAGCTTGAATCGCAGCAAATCTCTATCCTCTATCTTGAAATCATTTGCAAACTCAGCGCGTGTCTTCAGCATGAGCAGTGGTTTCTCAAAGGATGCCAGCGCCGAAAACTCATGCTCTTCTACATGGGCATACTTCATCACGCCAGCAAGATCATAACTCAAAAGATCAAAGGTGAAATCTTTGCATGCACTGGAGGGGATACCTAGCGTATACTTTCCATAGTATGTCTGTACCAGCACATGACCACCTCCAGAGATGGCCATGACTGCTTGCTGAATCTCATCTCTGTAGCTTCTGCTTTCTCCTTTGGCGCCATACCCACACACCTCACAGGAGGTAAATATGTTGTAGAAATTTTTATGCTCTGGATCGGTGACCTCTTTGGTACACTGGGGACAAAAAGGTAACGGTAATTTTATCTCAGGGAGCTGTGTAGAAACGCCTTCTGGCATCTTCTCTATCACCTTCGCCTCTGTATGATAGAGAAAGATAGAGTGAGGCAGAGTCTCTGCAAAAACCGTTGCAAATGTCTCCAGTGCTTCTGTACTCCCTGTCTCCACATAAAGTTTGAGAAAAAAACCGTCTCTCATCATCTTTGCACTGAGTCCTAGTGCCTCTACTGTCCGCAAAAAAATTCTCTCGTAGACCAATGAAGAGGAGCGATAGTCTAGCTTATACTCCAATATCATAATTGACCCCTTTGGTATAGGTTGTGGCTGTCACATCCGTGATCTCAATGTCTCTATTTTTCACTAAGACATCCACCTTCAGAGAGCGCAGATAGTCGATAATCACTTGTTCCATAGTCACACTTGCTTTGACCACTTCATCTGTCATTTGGAAAGTACTGTTTTCTCCGATAACATAAGGGATAACCCCTACAATCTTGATAGGAGGCAGATCGCCCATCATCTCTATCATTTGAAGCGTCTGAAGCATTTCGACTTCATGGGCACTACCATCCCATGTAATATATTCTGGCATATCATCGAAGTGGAAGCTATAGACATCACCGATATCTCCCTTAGCAACCTTGACACAGTCAATGACCACTACCCTGTCATACTCTGTAATGATAGGGATAAGTCTCTGTGCCAAAGTACCGCCATCAACAATATCCACTTCGTGTTCATCTGAAGTGAAACTATATTTCTCTTCTATGAGATTTGCAAGATGTGGTCCTACGCCTTCATCACCAAAGAGAATATTACCTATACCTAAGATCAAGATTTTCACATACAGTCCTTTTTATATTTTGTTACGGTATTAGGGGGTCTAAATGATACGATACTATGGGTAAGGGGAGACAAAGGAGGCTTCAATTGATAGCTATGAAACTTTAAATCAAAACACGGTCTCCCCTGACCAATACCATCTTTTCAGACTGGAGTCTATGTGCTCCAGTCTAAATAATAGTTAATCTTTTTTATGCCATTTCATACCAGAGAAGATCGCATCCATAGAGCCATCTTTTCCAAATACAGCATTGTAAATCGCCATATACACATGAACAGTGACAAAAAGAATCACTCCCCACATCGCGATATGGTGCAGCTCTCTGACCCAAGCAAGTCCGCCCAACATCACCTCAATAGATATCATAGTATCATAAACAAAGCCTCCCAGCCCACTATGATAGCTATGTGCATAGAGGATCAATCCTGTGATTATCAAGATGAATATCAAGAGATAAAACCCCAGATACGCCATAAACTGAAGTGGATTATAGGTTCCTTTCAACTGTGGATGCTTCGAGACCAACAAATAATACCCGATCTGCTTTGCCCATACTTTTGGATTGAGAAAATCTTTGATCGATCCAATCTCATTTCTATATCTTTTGGCAAAGATAAAAAGATATGCTTTAAACAATACGACTGCCATCAGCACAAAACCAAAAATCTCATGCCAACTTCTAAACAGTGCCTGCATAAAGTTTGTAGGCTCTGCATTGGGTATCGGTGTCACAAAGGGGCTGGCTATATAAAAGCCAGTCACCGTCAAAATCACGATAGAGAGTGCCCGTATCCAGTGTTGCCACCGATAGGTACTGGTAAACTCCATCTCTCGCTCCAAGCAAGCTCCCTCATGTGGAGCTACTGTCTGAACTGTTTCCATTTTAGCTCCTTTTATATGCTACATCCACCATAGAGAGGATCTACTTTGTATTCACTCAATTGGTTGCCTTTGGTATCCATCACATGCACAGCACAGGCGATGCAGGGATCATACGAGTGAATGATTCTGATGATCTCAAGTGGCTGCGAAAGATCTGCAATCTTCAATCCGATCAGATCTGCCTCATAAGGGCCATGCTGTCCCTTGGCATCTTTGGGAGAAGCGTTCCAAGTAGAAGGTACGACGGCTTGATAATTCTCACAAACACCATTTTTGATACGAATCCAGTGACTGAGCATACCTCTAGGGACATCACCCATGCCTCGCCCCTTATACTCCTTGTCTTTGTCGATCACATAAGGAGCACACGTCTCTTGGTCTACCTTGAGATTTTCGATCAGGTTATTGAAAGCTACCAGTGCATTGTTTGCAATGATCTGGCACTGCAATGCTCTAGCCGCTGTTCTACCTAAAGTGGTAAAGAGTGCACCCACTGGCAGTCCCGTAGCCTTGAGGAAACCATTGACTGAGTCCTGTAC
>JALWVW010000126.1 GCA_027079365.1 Campylobacteraceae bacterium
CTCCCAAGATAGAGCGCAGCGTGGTCATGACAAGTTGCTGGATGGCGAGCCTGAAATTTTCTACACCATACAGCGCTGCTTCGGGTTTGGTAACACGCAAAAAGGTGACAGCATTGGTCAGTATCACGGCGTTGTCCTTGGTGATGACCTCTTGCTGTGGGATATCCAGAATGATATCTCTGGTGGTGATCTTTTGTCTGACGGCATCGATATAGGGCACGATGAGATTGAGCCCAGGGGTGAGGGTACGGTAGAATTTACCCAGCCTTTCGACGACCCACTCTTCGCCCTGAGGGACGATATTGATCCCTTTGTAGAGCGTGATAACTACCAGTATAGCCAGTATAGTGACGACATTAAGTGCGCCAAATTGTAATGCTTCCATGATGTATTCCTTTATAGTTTTGTGACTTCTATGATCTGTCCATTGACCTCTGTGATCTTGACACGAGCGCCTTTGGGTATCGCTTCATCTGCTGTGGCATGCCAGGAACTGTTGCCCAGGACTGGTGTATCAAACAGTACTTTCCCCCGTTTATGGGCATGTATCTCCTGCGTGACAGTGCCCTGGGTGTCAAAGCTGTGGTTGGATTGGCCTATATTGGAGATAGTCTGCTCCTTGAACCATATTTTCCATGCGATGAGTGCCAGTATAGAGAGTATCGTCCAGAGAACGATCTCTGTGGTAAAAGTAATATCCATAAATAGGTCGGTTACACCTACTATCACCGCAGCCAGCCCAAGCCCAAGAAAAATAAATGTACCTACATTCATCTCAATGATTAAGAGCACCAATCCTGCTACGATCCAATGCCACCACACAATAGTTTCACTCAAAAATGTGAGCATATGTACTCCTTTGTTACAGTAGAAAGATTATAACATAAAAGGTAAATGATCTGTCCGCATCAATAAGCAACATTAGGCTATAATCGCGACATTAAACACCCAAGGATAAAAAATGTCAACACTTAATGTATATTATGACAAAGATTGCGATATCAGCATCATCAAGTCAAAAACAGTCGCCATGATTGGCTTTGGATCACAAGGACACGCGCACGCAGAGAACCTCAGAGACTCTGGTGTAGAAGTAGTCGTAGGACTCAGAAAGAACGGTAGCTCTTGGGGCAAAGCAGAAGCCAAAGGCTTCGAAGTACTGACCGTAGCAGAGGCTACAGCCAAAGCAGATGTCGTCATGATCCTTTTGCCAGATGAGAACCAAGCAAGTATCTATGCAGAGGAGATCGCTCCCAATCTCAAAGATGGCGCAACCATCGCTTTCGGTCATGGCTTTAACATCCACTACGGACGTATCCACCCAGCAGCCAATATCAATGTCACGATGATCGCACCAAAAGCACCAGGCCACACTGTGCGAAGTGAATTTGTCAGAGGCGGTGGTATTCCTGATCTTATCGCTGTCGGTCAAGACCCAAGCGGTACGACCAAAGCGCTGGCGCTCTCCTATGCCTCAGCGATTGGTGGTGGTAGAACTGCGATCATCGAGACGACTTTCAAAGATGAGACAGAGACAGACCTTTTTGGTGAGCAAGCAGTCCTCTGTGGTGGTGCTACATCGCTGGTACAAGCCGGATTTGATACACTCGTAGAGGCTGGTTATGCACCAGAGTTGGCGTACTTTGAGTGTCTACATGAGCTTAAGCTCATCGTTGATCTCATGTTCGAGGGTGGTATTGCTGATATGAGATACTCTATCTCCAACACAGCAGAGTATGGTGACTATGTCTCAGGCCCACGCGTCATCAATGATGAGTCAAAAGCAGCCATGAAGCAGATCCTCAAAGAGATCCAAAATGGTCAGTTCGCCAAAGACTTCATCCTCGAAGGACAGGCAGGGTATCCTCGCATGAATGCAGAGCGCAAGAACGCCAGAGCTTCTAACATAGAGCAGACGGGTGTGAGACTGAGAGAGATGATGCCGTGGATATCCAAGAACAAAATCGTTAATCAAGACGAGAACTAATCTTTTTGTCGATTTGCATCCATCTTTGAATGATGGGTGCAGTCAGCTACAAGATGTAGCCTCCTTTACCCAAATATTCAAATCTGAATACAACTCAACAAAAACCTTAGTACTCTCAGTTGATTAAAAAAATAACTTTTATTGTAGCCTCCTTCGCCCAAGCACTCAAACCTACTGCAAACTAACCAAAAATCTTTATTGGTTTCAACATCTTTATGAGATGGTTGCAGTTTCCTTTCCCAAACATTCAAAACTGAATGTAACTTAACAAAAACCTTAGTACTCTTGGTTGATCAAAAGAATAAGAAATTCTTTTGGCTATAATGCCTTTTGAAAATCAGAGGGAGACTTTCATGAGAATGATAAGGTGGTTTGTTATTTTATCTTTACTATACATGGTAAGCCTCTCCGCCAAAACACCCTCTAAGGTAGAGTGGAACTTTTACCCCAGCTATGGTCGTGCCCTCTGTCGTCTCACTCCTTCGTTGAAGCATGGATTTTTTTTCAAGGCAGCAACAAGTCGCAAGGTGGTGGCATTGACCTTTGATGATGGGCCGCTCAAGCGTACGTCTGCACTGTTGAGGTTTTTGAAGCAGCGTGGTGTACCTGCGACTCTTTTTCTGCTGGCTCCTCAGATCAACCGTCACAATGCACGACTTTACGATGATCCGCTGTTTACGGTAGGACTGCATAGCTATCATCATATCAATTACCGTAGAGCCTCCCGTAAAAAAACCCGCAGAGAGCTGGATCGCGCGCTGAAGCATATGCGGCGTTATGGGATGGAACCCTACTATTTTCGTCCTCCGTATGGTATGGTGAGCCGTACGCTGCTCAATGCATTGAACACGCGTAATCTGCATGGGGTGCTCTGGTCACTGGATACGCAGGACTGGAATGGCAGGAGAGGTGCAAGGTTCCGCCGATCTGTCCTTCGTTCACTCTCTCCTGGGGCTGTCCTGCTAATGCATGATCAGAGTGTCTCGCTGCGTGATCTGGGACGGTTGATTGCTGGTATCTATGCCAAGGGCTATCAGATCGTGCCACTCAGTGAACTTGTACGATCGGGGAGTCGGTATCCGTGTGAGTGAGGTTAGGTGTTAACCTATCACCTCATAAACCTCTTTGACCTTTGGCATGTTCTCTCCGATGCTAATGGCTGCGAGTACTCTGCGTTTGGCCTCTTTCCAGCTGGCTTGGTCTTTGGCATGGATGGTGCAGAGTGGGGTTTGGGTATCTACCGTGGTACCTAGGTCGATGATGTTTTCCAGACCTACGCTATGATCGATACTGTCACTGGGGCGGATGCGTCCACCCCCCAGTCCTACGACACTCATGCCTATGGCGATGGTATCCATTGATTCGATGATCCCACTGTCTGGTGCATAGATGGGTTGGATGAGGGGGGCTTTTGGGAGGTAGTGCTCGTAGCGTTCGCAGAAATCAGCTGGCCCTCCCAGCATCGTGACCATGCGCCCGAAGATCTCCAATGCTTTGCCGCTGGAGAGTGCGTCTTCGAGCTTTTGGGCAGCGTCAGTCTCATCCTTTGCCAGTCCGGTCTCTGTCAGTGCGGGGATGCATAGTGCCATGTTCACCGCATGGAGGCGTGGGTTTTTGCGACTATTCATCAGATACTCTACTGCTTCATGCACCTCAAGCCCATTGCCTGCATTGTAAGCCAGAGACTGGTTCATGTCTGTGAGCACTGCTTTGGTCTTGACACCGGCATGGTGGGCAATCTCTACGATGGAGGCTGCCAGCTCTTTGGAGAGGGCATAGGTGGGCATGAAGGCACCGCTGCCGACCTTGACATCCATAATGAGGGTATCGAGCCCTTCTGCCAGCTTTTTGGAGAGGATAGAGGCGGAGATCATCGGGACACTCTCGACGGTGGCGGTGACATCGCGGATGGAGTAGATGCGCTTGTCTGCCGGAGCCAGCGAGGCAGTCTGCCCGATGATCGCTACGCCACACTCCTTCACCACCTGTTTGAAGCGTGCGTTGTCAGGCAGGACATTGTAGCCAGGGATCGACTCAAATTTGTCCAGTGTACCGCCCGTATGCCCCAACCCACGACCAGAGATCATAGGCACATAGGCACCACAGGCTGCCAGCATAGGTCCCAGCATCAAAGAGACCACATCGCCCACACCGCCAGTGGAATGTTTGTCCACGATAGGCCCATCGAAGCCTTCCCATGTGAGGGTATCGCCAGAGTTTTTCATCGCCAGTGTGAGCGTGGTTTTCTCCTCTAGGCTCATGCCATTGAAAAAGACTGCCATAGCAAAGGCAGAGATATGCTCATTGGCGACAGAGCCGTCGGTAACCCCTCGGATAAATGCTTCTATCTCCTCTTTGGAGAGTGGCTTATTGTCTCTTTTTTTACGAATAAACTCTTGTGGGATAAACATTAGATTCCTTTTAGGTTATCAGGGCCAAAGGAGTAGGGGAGCAGCCCGTCGATACTGAAGACTTTCTGTACACCCTCCTCTACATGACAGATATAGATCTGGGTATCACTGTCCGCAAACTCGCGTATTCTCTGACGGCAGGCACCACAGGGGGTGATAGGCCTATCAGAGATACCCGTGACGACGATAGCCTTGATTTTCCTGCCACCGCTTGCTACCATGCTTCCGATGGCCTGCTCCTCAGCACAGGAGCCTGAGGGGTAGGCGGCATTTTCGACATTGCAGCCGTGATGGATGTTTCCGTGTTCATCCAGTACAGCAGCGCCGACAGGGAAATGGCTATAGGGTGCGTGTGCGTGTGTGCGTACTTGTGTGGCTGTCTGGATAAGGGTGTTGAGCGTATCTTGATTCATAGGAACTATTTTAGCGTAAATAGTCAAAAAAGTTTCATAAATTGGATATAATCACATTATTAAAGGAACACCATGCAACATCTATCAAAAACCATTGATCATACACTGCTGAAGGCAGAGGCCACAGCCGCACAGATAGAGACACTCTGCGCAGAGGCCAGGGAGTATCACTTCTGCTCAGTATGTGTGAATTCGGGCTATGTCCCTCTGGCTGCTGCCCAGCTCAAAGGCAGTGATGTCAAAGTCTGCTCCGTAGTGGGTTTCCCACTGGGTGCGATGGGGACCAAAGCCAAAGCTTATGAGGCTGCTGTAGCGATCGAAGAGGGTGCTGAGGAGATCGATATGGTCATCAATATAGGCTGGCTCAAGTCTGGTGAGATAGCCAAGGTTGAGCAGGATATACAAGTCCTCAGAGAAGCCACCAAAGGCAAGACCCTCAAAGTGATCTTCGAGACGGCACTGATCAGCAAAGAGGAGATCGTGACACTTTGTGAGATCTGTACGCGCGTGCGGGTGGATTTTGTCAAGACTTCGACAGGATTCTCCACAGGGGGCGCGACACTGGAGGATGTGGCGCTAATGAAAGCCTCTGTGGGTGAGAATGTGCAAGTCAAGGCTTCTGGTGGCATCAGGGACTATGAGACAGCTGTGGCTATGCTTGAGGCAGGGGCTACGAGACTAGGCGTGAGCGCAGGTATCGCGATCGTGACAGAGGCATCTGTTGAGAAAGGAGGCTACTGATGGGTAGGGTAATCTGGCTGGTGATGGACTCTTTTGGTATCGGTGGGGCTGAGGATGCTGCCTCTTTTGGAGATGAAGGAGCAGACACGCTGGGGCACATCAATAATGCCTATCCGCTCTCTCTGCCTACGATGGCTTCGCTGGGTTTGGCCAAAGCCTATGAAACAAGCATGGGCAAAGAGCTAAGACTTCTTCAGTTTGCCGAACCTGTAAAAGGCAGCTTCTACGGTGCAGCCAAAGAGCAGAGTGCCGGCAAAGATACACTCTCTGGGCACTGGGAGATGGCAGGGGTGCAGATGGATCTGGAGATGGTCTATTTCCCTGATACACATCCGACCTTCCCGCCTGAGATGATCCAAGAGATTATCGACCAGAGCGATATCGAGGGAATACTAGGAGACAGGCATGCCAGTGGACTGGAGGTGATAGAGACACTGGGAGAGGCACATATTGCCACAGGCAAGCCGATCTTCTACACCAGTGCGGACTCGGTACTCCAGATTGCTGCCCATGAGGAGCATTTTGGTCTGGAGAGACTCTATCGGCTTTGTGAGGTTGCCAGAGAGGTGTGTGACAGCTATGGGGTAGGGCGTGTGATTGCCAGACCTTTTGTCGGAGAGGACAGCAAGCATTTTGTACGCACCAAAAACCGCCATGACTATGCGATGCGACCCAGTGGAGAGTCTGTGCTGGAGATGGCTGTGGCACAAGGCAGAGAGGTAGTAGGTATCGGAAAGATCC
>JALWVW010000127.1 GCA_027079365.1 Campylobacteraceae bacterium
AGTTTGCCTTTGAGTGCTGGGATGACTTTGGCGACGGCCTCTGCCGCGCCTGTGGTCGTAGGGATGATAGACTCTGCTGCGGCTCTTGCTCTACGGAGGTCTTTATGTGGCGAGTCGAGAATCATCTGATCATTGGTGTAGCTATGTACCGTAGTCATAATACCCTTCTCGATACCAAATGCATCATTCAGGACTTTTGCAAAAGGTGCCAGACAGTTGGTAGTACAGGAAGCATTGTCTACGATATGGTCTGTTTCAGGGTTATACTCCTCCTCATTGACGCCCATGACAATGGACTTTGTCCCTTTGCCTGGTGCTGAGATGATCACTTTGGTAGCGCCTGCATGGATATGCTTCATTGCTTTATCATACTCTCTGAAGAAGCCTGTTGCCTCAAGCACGATCTCCACACCCAACTCTTTCCAGGGCAGAGACTCGGGGTCTCTTTCGGCAAATACCTTGATGGTCTTGCCATTGACGACCAGATCGCCCTCTTTGGCCTCTACGGTACCATTGAATTTACCAAACATGGAATCATACTTCAGCAGATGCGCCAGTGTCTTTGCATCTGTCAAGTCATTGATCGCTACGATATCGATACCTTTGTCTATTGCTATCTTGAAAGCATTTCTTCCAATTCTTCCAAAACCGTTAATCGCCATTTTTGCCATCTGTGTCTCCTCAGGGTTAGTGTAGGTATTACGACATACCGTTACGACATCATAACATTATAATGTTTAATATTGCTTGTTGTGGAAACAGAAGCATGGGATCAAGTATTTGGCACGGCCAAACCTACGGATACCATAACAAATTTCTAATTTCTAATTTTCACCTCTGTCCCATCGAGGACGATAGGCGTGTGATAGGGCCAAAAGGGGTATGTTATGCTTCTTCTTTAGAAAGTGCGTCTACCATTTTGATGCTCTCTAGGGCATTGGTGAGGATCTGCTTGGTGGAGGTCAGGGGTTTCATGCGGAGGTTGGTGTGCTTTTTGTCCAGACTCTCATCCATCAGCACCTCCATCACCTCTTTTTCCAGCTCGGCGAAGATTTCGTTTATTTTGGATTCGATGATGGCGATATCCATTACTTTGCCTTGGGTCGGAAGACTTGGATCACGGACTCATCCGCTTCCATGTAGCTGCCACCGATCAGGTCGATACAGTACGGCACCGCAGGAAAGACGGCATCCAGACACTCTCTGATGGACTTGGGCTTGCCGGGGAGATTGATCACCAGTGTATCGTTGCAGATACCTGCTGTCTGACGAGAGAGGATGGCAGTAGGCACATACTGCAGGCTCACTGCCCGCATCTGCTCCCCAAAGCCAGGCAACAGCTTCTGACAGACCCGCTCAGTCGCCTCTGTCGTCACATCCCGCTTGGCAGGCCCCGTACCCCCCGTAGTCACGACCAGATCACAGCCCTCATCCCGACACAGCTGCACGATGGTACTCTCTATCACTGCCTGCTCATCAGGGATACAGTGATAGACATACTCACACTCATTGCGCAGATAGGCTTTCATCGTGTCCATGATGGCTACTCCTGAGATATCCTCATAGATCCCTCGAGAAGCCCTGTCGCTTGTGGTGATGACACCGATTTTGATCTTGTCCATGTTGTCGTCCTTATTGTTCTATCGTAAAATTTGTGTAGCATACCATAATTTTCTAAGTCAAAATCTTACTTTGGCTAGCATTTTCAAACGGTGACAGTTCCATTAGACATTAAATTACACATATCCAAAGAATATGGGTAATTTTT
>JALWVW010000128.1 GCA_027079365.1 Campylobacteraceae bacterium
AAAACTGCATGACAGACTAGTGCAGTTTCACCCCTATACCAGGGTTTTCTGCTGTACCGATATAATCACTCGGCATCTCTGAATGGATCACCAGATAGGAGTAGACACCACCCACAATCAATATCCCAGCAATAATTCCTCTGATCGTCCATCGCTTCTCTTTGGATTCGGTATGGGTATAGTCGTCGATTTGATCAAGTGTTGGTTCAGTATTAAAATTCATTTTTTATCCTTATGATTTACATAATGGCAAAATATACTCTCTCTTTTCTTAAATAAGACTAAAAATATCCGATTATTTTTAGCTATACTTTCACTATGAAAACAACTCTAATCACACTTCTCCCCTTGTTGGGACTCTTGTTTTTGAATGCCTGTGGAGGCTCTGGCAGTGCCACCAAGTCTCCTACACTTCTTTTTAAATCTGGTTTTGAGAAGGGTGTCTATCTAGGTAAGCCCTACCATGATGGTGGAGGTACTTGGTTTCAAGACATCAAAGGCTCTGACTATCCAGATTTTTCTTGGCCTATACAGCTCTGGGAAAGCAATGCTACCTTTCAAGTCCTGGTAGACAGCAGTCTAGCCTCTAGCAAATATATCACCAATGAGATCATCTCTACTGCAGGTCACAATGACACTCCTAGCAGAGTCATGCGCTCGACCATTCACAAAGCTGCCGAAGGATGGACGCAAGACCCCTATATCCTCATGGAAGCCAAAGAGAAGGGAGATCTCTATATCAAATACTGGCTCAAAATGCCAGAGAATCTACCGCAAGTACTTGGTGATGGTTCAAATGACGATGGTTGGTGCACTTTTTTTGAATGGAAAACCACCACAGACTATCGTATCGCAGCCTATATCTATGTAGACAATCAAAACAAACCCTACTGGTATGTGCACGGAGACAATGTGGCAAGCGACGCAGATGATTTTGTCTATGATGAGTTTTGGCACAGGGAAAACCATACCTACCCCGTACCCGAGAACGAGTGGTTTATGGTAGAGTTTTTCTGGCATCGCAGCACAGGAGATGACGGGAGATTCTGGTGGGCAGTGGACGGAAATATTATTGCTGACTATCAAGGTAGCAACAAGATCAAAGATCCTATTGACAGAATCATGTTTTTCACCGTTTACTCTGGGAAATACCCACTTACCCAAGAGGTTGATGATATCGTGATCTGGGATGGGTTCCCCTGTGGCGAAGGAAAAAGTTGTTACAATAAACCATAGAAATAAAGTGAGGAATCCTTATGCTTCCATTAGAAACCATCACCCTCTTTGTCTTCTCTGCTATGGCTCTGGCACTCGTACCTGGTCCTGACAATCTCTTCGTATTGACCCAGTCCATGACCAAGGGCGCCCGCGCAGGTATCACTGTGACACTTGGACTCATGACAGGACTGATCTTTCACACCACAGCGGTGGCATTGGGGGTGGCTGCGATCTTTCAGACCTCTCAGCTGGCCTTTGATATCCTCAAATACATCGGTGCTGTCTACCTGCTCTATCTTGCGTATCTCAGCTTTCGGGACTCCTCCAGATTGGATCTGCATACAGAGAAAAACATGCTCTCGCTGGCCAAACTCTACCGCAGAGGGATCTTCATGAACATCACCAACCCCAAAGTCTCCCTCTTCTTTCTTGCCCTGCTGCCACAGTTCGCAGATGCACACAGAGGCAGTGTGACACTACAGATCTTTATGCTTGGCGGGCTTTTTATTCTCTCAGCTTTTATCATTTTTGTTTCCATCTCCCTGCTTGCTGCCAAGATAAGCGCATGGTTTATCCGCACCCCCAAAGCCAATATCTGGCTCAACCGTATCGCAGGAAGCATTTTTGTAGTACTGGCAGGCAAACTGGCACTTATAGAGAAGTAAATCCTAAGGGCACCTCAAGAGCAAATTGGATATAAATACGCATAGATAACATTTGTTAGACCATCGCTCTGAGAATCAGAGTATACTGTCAAAATCCGATGACCAAATTTATGCACCAAGGAATATTTATGAGCTACGCTATCGAATCTTTCGACCCTGAGATCTTTGAAACCATTCAGAATGAACTGGAGAGACAGACAGACCATCTGGAGATGATCGCTTCTGAAAACTTTACCCAACCAGCAGTCATGGAGGCGATGGGGTCAGTCTTTACCAACAAATATGCCGAAGGGTATCCTTACAAGCGCTATTATGGCGGATGTGAATTTGCCGACAAAGCAGAGCAGATCGCTATCGACAGAGCCTGCGAGCTCTTTGACTGCAAGTTCGCCAATGTGCAACCACATTCAGGCTCTCAGGCCAATGGCGCTGTCTATGCTGCCCTGATCAAAGCCGGAGAAAAGATCCTGGGCATGGATCTCAGCCATGGTGGTCACCTCACCCACGGCTCCAAGCCTAGCTTCTCAGGAAAAAATTACTCCAGCTTCACCTACGGTGTCGAGCTGGATGGTCGCATCAACTATGACAAAGTGATGGAGATCGCCAAGACCGTACAGCCTAAGATCATCGTCTGTGGGGCTTCTGCCTATGCCAGAGAGATAGATTTTGCCAAGTTTAGAGAGATCGCAGATGAAGTGGGTGCCGTCCTTTTTGCCGATATTGCCCATATCGCAGGATTGGTCTGTGCCGGTGAACATCCCAGCCCCTTCCCCTATGCAGATGTCGTCACCACCACCACACACAAAACCCTGGCAGGTCCTAGAGGTGGCATGATCATGACCAACGATGAGGATATCGCCAAGAAGATCAACTCAGCTATCTTCCCTGGACTCCAGGGTGGCCCACTGGTACATGTCATCGCTGCCAAAGCCGTCGGCTTCAAGTACAATCTCAGTCCAGCATGGAAAGTCTATGCCAAACAGGTCAAAGCCAATGCCGCCAAGCTAGCAGAAGTACTGGTCGCAAGAGGCTATGATATCGTCTCTGGCGGCACAGACAACCACCTCGTACTGGTCAGCTTCCTCAACAAAGAATTCTCCGGCAAGGATGCAGATGCTGCCTTGGGTGCCGCAGGTATCACTGTCAACAAAAATACCGTACCTGGCGAAACCCGCTCACCTTTTGTCACCTCGGGTATTCGTATCGGCTCTCCTGCGCTCACCAGCAGAGGCATGAAAGAGGCAGAATTTGAAGTCATTGCCAACAAGATTGCAGATGTGCTCGACCATATCGACGACCATGCCCTGCATGCCACGATCAAAGAGGAGATGAAAGCACTCGCCAGCGACTTTGTCATCTATGACAAACCGATATATTAAAAGGTTCTCGTATCAAGGTCTTTGATCTAGAGCTTTTTGACAATCATTACTATGTCAAAAAAGAAGCTATTGTTGCCAAAATCCCTTTTGGCAACCGTACCTTCTATGCCAAATTCGCACGCATAAATGAACCGCTCACGCCCTTACTTCTCAAGCAGCACCTCAACAAACAGTATACGATTGCAGCACCACTTCTCAAAAACAACAAAACCAACTATCTAGTCATGGAGTACAAAGGGGACTCTCATCAAAAGTTTTTCCATCTCATCCAGCATCTTCTCACGACACAGCAGAAAGCAGTGTATCATATCTATCAAGGGAGGACAGAAGATAAAATACAGGTCTTTATCGAGGTAAATAGCTACACAATCCGAGAAGCAGAAGAGAGACTGGAAATACTCTCTGCCATACTGGAACAAAAACTGGAAAAAGAGTGGAAATGCCTACCCTCCTCTTCCTTGCCAGAAGATTACAATATTGTTACCCTACCCTATCAACACCTGCTTGCCAGATAGCCGCCTAGTCTCGCGCCACTTTCTCCATAATATCTGCATAAAGATGCGTTGCCTTGTCCATGTTGGCAAAAATATCATTCGCTTTTTTATAGATGATGGCAGGCATATGATCCATAGGAAGCCCTACGCCCTTCATATTCTCTATATAGAGATAGGCTTTTTCTGCCTTCCCAAGATATTGTGATATTTCTTTTGTATTTTTTTCAAATGACTGTAGTTTCAAAAACGAGCTTTCATAAGAGAGCATTGTATCCTTGAGTGCCTTTTTAGAGGCATCATTCTGTAACCATAAATTCATGAGATACAGACCCGCAATTCTCTGCGAAAGCATTCTCTGTCGCCCTGATATGTCTACAATCTCTCCATGGCTTGTGATTGCATCTCTTTTGATCTCTATAACTACTTGATTACTTGTGATTAACAGTGTATTCAACACAGTACTTAATTTTTCGCATTGCTGCTTTTCCACTTTGGATGACAGAATTCTTTTGGCATTTTTCCATGCCTCCTGCACCTTTCCCAATGCAGTTCGAATCTTTACCGCACTGCCATATTTTGCGATGGCTTTGAGGTTCTCTTCAAATTCCTTGAGCACAAGCTCTAGATCTTTCTCAGGATTCTTGAAGCTGCTGTGCATCCCTATCATCGCATAATCTGCCAACATTCGTTGTGATAGCATTCTCTGTTTGCCTGCGACATCCACTGCGTGCTGCGCATCCAGAATCTCTGTAGCCTGAAGTGACATACCCAGAGAGATGGTGATAATTAAAAGTAGTTTTTTCATTTCTTGTCTCTATTTGATATAGATTTCTCAATCTATGGAATATAGGTGACCCAGCCATCTTTTTCTATCCGTATTTTTGGCAGAAGGAAGATCTGTGGTTTTCCGTCCCTCTCTTTCGAACAGGTTTGGCTTTGACTGGTAGAATAGTATCGGAAAAATGTCAAAAAGTTGTCAAGACTAAACCATCCCACCACCAAGGACCCAGGTCAGAAAATGATCCACAGGGTTTCTATTGGTATCCTTGGTATATTTCCGTTCACTGCTACCCTTGAGCCTCTTCGTACCACCCTCTTTGAGCTCTTTCTGCTTGAGGGAAGCATAGGCACTTTTCCACTCAAAAAGCTGCTGCATCTCACCGCTGTCTAGCCAGATCCCATGCTCTAAGCATCTATCTATCATGACGCCACTGACGGCTGCATAGATTGTTCTGCTCATCTGTTTGGCACAGACAGGGCAGTGACGATAGGCAGCGTCCGCTTCATACTCCTGCCTGGGGTTATCCAGGATAAAACGCAGGATACTGTAGTCTATCTTATGCACGACTCCGGTCTGATGTCGTATCGTATGCTGCAGATCCTCTTCGGAGATGAAAACACCATCACAGGCAGCGCAGCGATGCACTATGATCTCCTCTCCAACACCTATGTCAATCTGCTCCATCTCCACCTCACAGCTGGGACAGTGCAGTGATACCGTAGCTCTGCTTTTGCCAAAGCTTATCTTCTCCAGTGCCGAGAGGTTTAGTGGATTGCGCCTACCGCAGTAGTCACATACCAGACCTCGCTTGGGCATGGGGGCACCACAATAGATACATTTCATCGTACACACTTCCTTGGCAACTTTTTCCGCCATTATACCATAGCTCCGTTTGACAAAAAAGGATATAATCCCGACATGAAATATAGACAAGAGATCAACACTGCTTTTAAAAACTCCATCCCTGTGATGATGGGCTATCTAGTACTGGGCTTCGCCTTTGGACTGCTCATGGTAAGCTACCAGTATGCTTGGTACTGGACAGCGCTGATGAGTATTTTTATCTATGCAGGTGCCTTGCAGTTTGCCGCAGTGGGTTTCTTCTCCGCCAAACTTGGGTTGATTGATATTGCTATTGCCAGCTTTTTTATCAATATTCGTCAATCTTTCTACGGGCTCTCCATGCTCAAAAAGTATGCCCATACCAAATGGGCAAAGCCCTACCTCATCCACACACTCACTGATGAGACCTATGCTGTACTGACCAGCATAAAGACCGATCCTAAACTCTCTCAAAAACACTATGCACTCTTTCTCTCTGCATTCAACCAGAGCTATTGGGTAATCGGTTCTATCGCGGGTGCATTATTTGGTGCTGCAGTGCACTTTGACACCAGAGGGGTGGCTTTTTCTCTGACTGCGCTCTTTGTAGTACTCACTATCGAGCAGTATAAGGCTCAGCACAACGCCACCCCTTTCATCATCGGTGCCATAGCATCCGTAACTGCCCTGATGCTTCTTGGGAGCAATATGCTGCTGGGCGCCATACTCCTCTCACTAGCGATCCTCTTTGGACTCAGGTCACAGATAGAGCGAGGAGCACAGCATGGAGCATAACTATCTCCTCTCTGCTATTCTTGTCATGGTGGCGGTCAATTACCTTACCCGGGCGTTGCCCTTTCTTTTTTTCAGAAACAGCACAACACCTGCCTCGATCCTCTTT
>JALWVW010000129.1 GCA_027079365.1 Campylobacteraceae bacterium
AAATTCAAAGATTTTTTCTCTCAGGGGCTGGGTGATGAGAAGCTGAAACGCTCTGCAGGAGGCACATTGCATCAGCTTCAATATCTTCTAAGTGCCAAAAAAGAGGGGAAATTGACTATTTTCCCTCCCAAGGCAAGAGTAGGCATACGTAGTTTCAGTGGTGCAGATAGGGATCCATGGGGGTTTTTTGCCAATGACCTCAAGTGGCAGTCGGTGAGAGCGGCTCCTTTGAATATAGAGGTTAAGCCAGTACCTGTCAGTGTAGACCTGATAGGGCATTTTACGGTACAGAGCAGCGTAGATCATGCAAATGTCAAGCCCAATACGCCCGTGACCTATACACTGAAAATCTCTGGAGAAGGAAGCCTTGATGACATGGCGGATCCGAAATTTGATCTGCCTGGTGTCACAGTATATGGGGATGATGCAAAAATAAGTAGTAAGGTAGTGGGCAATAAAGTACTGAGTCAGTATGAGAGAAAATATGTATTTATTTCAGATCAGGATTTTGTGATTCCCTCATTGAGTTTCAAGAGCTTTGACTATCTTTCCGGAAAAATAAAGAAGGTTACCACAAAGGCGCACAAAATCAGTGTAGACAGCCGTGGTGTTGCTGCTGCAGTATCAAGCACAGTAGCTAGTGTGACTCCTGCACGAAAAGCCGCAGCAAAAAAAAGTAAAAATTATGATAAGGATACCAATGCCAGCATACTAGAGGATAAAGAGTACTACGGAGAACAAGAAATAAAAAAACACACATCCTATTCCCTCTGGATGATAGTGCTGGCTTTTGTTTCTGGCATGCTCTTTGTCCTGTTGGTTCAGGCAATCATGGTCTATGTGAAGCAGAAAAAGGGCACTAGAAAGAGGGGACACTATAATACCAAAGAGGCACTAAAAATACTCTATCCTCATACCAATCATAACAAAAAAGTAGAGGCAATGGTAAGGAAGCTCTATGAAAAGGAAGGAGGCAACAAGCATGTCTCTATTGACAGAGAAGAGTTGGATCGTATGGTCAATGAGGTGCTTGAACACAAAAAGAGCAATTGATCTTTAGAGAATATGGTGCAGGGTATTGGCCTTGGTCATCCACTGATGAAGCTCATCCCATCTCTCTTCGGCGACCAGTGCCTTGCATGTGGCAAGTTCTTCTGTAAAGGAGTCTATACCATCCAGCAGATGCATTTTATTTTGCCGAAAGACATCTCGCCACATATTGGGTGAGGATTTGGCGATACGGCTCATATCCTTGAAACCACCACCTGCCAATGCAATGATTGCTTTTGGATTTTCCTGTTTCATGACAGCATTTGCCAGGGCATAGCTCAGTGCATGCGGCATATGGGAAATATATGCAGCATGTTTATCGTGCCCTTTGGCATCCATGTAGAAAATTTTCATACCTATGTCCGTAAAGAGTTGCTTGGCCAGGTTTTTCTGTTTTTCTCCACTCTCCTCTATGTCACAGAGTACCACAGCCTTTCCATGATAGAGCCCCTCTATGGCGGCGGTAGGACCAGATTTCTCCGTACCGGTCATAGGGTGCGCTGCCACAAAGTTCTGCCGTATTTCTGCGGGGACAGATCGCACTATTTTCTCCTTGGTACTACCAAGATCGATAATTGCCGTACCCTTCGCTATTTCCGGTAGATTTTCAAGAAGAGAGATGATGCCATCAACAGGTACCGCCAAAAAGAGCGCATCCACTCCGTAAAAGTCCTCTAGCG
>JALWVW010000130.1 GCA_027079365.1 Campylobacteraceae bacterium
TTCCAGTCTACTTCTTCTGTTTCTTGTATTTGTTCTGCTAAATAATCCTCTATCTGTGTTTGGGACAGGGAGATAGCTTTGTAAATGCTGGCATGGGTGGCTTTGGCATCGAGGTCTGCGATGACCAAGAAGCGCTCTTTTGCCAAAGTATCATCGGCTTGTAGCTTGGCACCCTTTCCACTACTTAGCAGATAGGTGGCTGTGTTGGCATGGCGTTGTTTTGCGATGCGTTCTGGGTATGCGTAGGCTAGGAGTATACCTAGTAGTTCTGTGTTGAGTGTGGTTTTTTGTTTGGGCTCTATGCGTTTGGCATTGGCTAGATTGTAGTGGCATTGTTTGATGTTCACACCTTGCATACCAAAGCTTTGTTTATTGGCCACACGATGCAGAACTTCCACACGCTCACGTACATCTACACTTCTATACTGCGAAGTGTAGATGTCTTTTTCTGTAAGCAGGGTAGCCACAAGAGAAGCCTCATAGGAGAGGTCAAGCTCCTTAGCCTTTAGCATCATATGAGAAAGTCTGGGATGCAAGCCAAACTTACTCATGGCTCTACCATGCTTGGTAATAATGCCTTTATCATCTAATGCACCAAGTTGTTTTAGTAGTGTTTTGGCATGGGTAATGGCAGTAGGTGAAGGCATGTCTAGCCATGTAAGAGAGGTGATATCATCATTGCCCCACAGAGCGAGTTCAAGGACGAGTTGTGTGAGGTCTGCTTGGAGGATTTCTGGGGTGTCATGTTTTTGGAGTATCTTTGACTTGTGCCAGAGGTGATAGGCTTTACCTGCACTTAGTCGTCCTGCACGTCCTGCCCTCTGTGTCGCTGCATCTTGTGAGATGAAGTGTCTCTCCAGGGTGTTCATGCCAGAGAATGGGTTAAACACAGCGTGGTTTTGAAGTCCAGAGTCTACGACTATCTTGATGCCCTCGATGGTCAGAGAGGTTTGTGCGATGTTGGTGCTTAGCACCACTTTTCGTTTGCCCTTGGGAGGGGCTTTGATGGCTCTGTCCTGCGCCTCTTTGCTCAGGTTTCCGTAGAGGGGTGAGATGTAGGCATCGGTGAGCTTCTCTTCTAGCAGTAGTCTCTCCACCGTCTTTATCTCCCGGACTCCAGGCAAAAAGACTAAGATATTTCCTTCTTCTTCTGCCAATAGTTTGCGTACACGCTTATGCACATAAAAAGGCAACTCTCTCTTGCTGGGCTGTGGGGTAGTGGGGTCTAGATAGTAGCGCTCCACAGGGTAGGCACGCCCTTCACTTTGGATGATGGGGGCATCCAGCATAGAGGAGATGGCTTGGGTGTTGAGGGTGGCAGACATGATGAGAATCTTCAAATCCTCACGCAGTATCGCCTGAGACTCCAAAGCCAGTGCCAAAGAGAGATCCGCATGCAGTGAACGCTCGTGGTATTCGTCAAAAATGATGAGTGCTACATCCTCCAGACTGGGGTCAGCTTGGAGTTTGCGTGTCAAGATACCCTCTGTCACGATGAGGATTTTGGTGCGTTTACTCTGCACAGAGTCCATCTTGACCTGATAGCCTATACGCTCTCCTACCTTCTCTCCCAACATCTCAGCCATGCGCGCTGCACTCGCACGCACCGCCAAACGCCTAGGCTCCAGCATGATGATCTGCTTGCCCTTTAGCCATGGCTCATCCAGCAGAGCTAAGGGCAGAGCCGTAGTCTTACCTGCACCCGGAGGGGCTTGGAGTA
>JALWVW010000131.1 GCA_027079365.1 Campylobacteraceae bacterium
GCGTCACATATCATCACCACCGGTACGCTTCAGGAGATCAAGCAGCTGATTGCTTTTGCCAGGGTGCATGAGGTCAGTATGGGTATCGTCCCATTGCCCGAGCAGCCCAAGCTCGTACGGATACTGGATCTCCCCAAAAAGAGAGAAGAGGCCTATCTCTTTGCCTTAAAACCGGCAGAGCGAAAGATCGATCTCTTTACCTGTAATGGTGTGCTGATCCTCAATGATATACGCATTGGTAATACAACCATCCTCAAAGAGTTTGAATACGATTATATCTCTGATTCGTTCTGGGTCAAGCTCAGGCACTTTTGGCAGAGTTGGAGGAAAAAGGCACCACTCAGACACTATCAGTTTTCAGTCACTACGGACAAAGGAGACGAGAAGCAATTCTCCGCAGTGGGACTGATAGGACTGGACTATGACAACCGCAGCTGGATCGCATCAGCGCTCAAGCCCAATCTGGGCAGCGGTGACGGGAAGCATATCCTGGCAGTGCTTGCGCCGACTTCACTGCTGCAGTTTTATCTTTTTCAACCTCTTGCAATGTTTCTTGGCAGCAAAGAGAAGCAGAAGCTTCCCTCTTCGCTGGGTTTTATCAAGAGTAGCGAGATGGAAGTAGTCTGTAAAGAGCCACTGGAGGTACTCATCGATGACAGTGAATCCATGCAGACGCCCGTGCGACTTCAGACAGAAGAGGCTGCCCTCTCTCTGGGAGTGGGCGAAGCATTCTGGGAGCGGCAAAGTACGGTCAAGAGCGACAGAAGCAGTATCCGTCTAGACCATATCCCCAAAGACGAAGAGCAGACCAGCTATCTCTCCAAAGGGTTACCCCTCTTTAAACATGCATCCAAAGAGCAGTATGCCTCACTGTTTGCGACCCTGAGAGAAGAGGGGATGCTGAGCAGTACTTTTATGACACTGCTGATACTGGCTACGATGATCGCGACATTTGGACTCTTTATCAATTCGGGCTCTGTCATTATCGGTGCGATGCTTTTGGCACCACTGATGCAGCCTATTGTGAGCCTGAGTATGGGTGTACTGAGGCAGGATGTCGGTATGCAGCGACATGCAGTCAGGACGATAGGTATCGGTGTGGCTGCAGTACTGCTGACTGCCACACTGATCGCCTTTGCTCTTCCGATGCAGCATCTGACGACAGAGATGGCAGGCAGGCTTTCTCCTACGATTCTGGATCTATTTGTGGCGATTGTCTCCGGTGTAGCCGCGGCCTATGCAAAAAACAATGAAAAGATACTGGGGTCACTGGCAGGCGTAGCGATCGCTGTCGCTCTGGTGCCACCGATCGCAGTAGCAGGCATTGGACTGGGCTGGGGAGAATGGTCTATGTTTAGCGCAGCTTTTCTGCTCTTTGTGACCAACCTTGTGGGTATTGTGCTCGCAGCTGCTATGACCTTTATGGTACTGGGCTACTCTCCCATCCATATCGCGCGAAAAGGACTGCTGACATGGCTGGTGATCGTCGGGATAATCTCGATACCACTGTATAGTTCTTTTGTGCAGATGCAAGAGAATGCCACGATCCAGCGTATCTTGACAGATACCTACTTTAGCATTGGAGACAGAAAGCTGGAGCTGACCCATATCGAGGTGCTCCGCCACAAAAGCAAGCCTGAGATTCGCTGTGAAGTGATCTCCAATGGTGTCTTGACCAACGAGGACAAGCAGTACTTGAGAGAGGTCATTGCCAAAAGC
>JALWVW010000132.1 GCA_027079365.1 Campylobacteraceae bacterium
GAGCAGTGCTCTGACCACATCGCAGAGAATATCCCCAGCTCTACGATATTGGGCTCACGCTTGAGTATCTCCTTGATATGCGTATAGTCCTCATCGCTAAGCTTATGTGATTTAAGTAGTGTATCGATATTTTCAAGTGGTTTTGACATGGGAAAGTATCCTTGTGTGTAGTTGCGTTATTTTACACAAATGGTGGTTAAAATCGTGTTAAAGAGGGTTTGTAAGTATAAGTGATAGTTCTAGGAAACAAAAGAAAAGCACAAAGGAAATAATGAGAGAGGTGAGTACTTTTCCGGTCAAAGACCGGAAATCTTCAATAGAGGTTGAATCTACTTCTGTGTGGGCGACACGCACCCCTGTAAATCAACCGCCTCAAGATGGGATATTGTAGCTATCCCGTGCATAGTTTATGACAGCATCACCAAGGTTGGCAATCTGCTTTTCTGTAAAGTCGTTTTTGCCAAAGTCTGGGCAGAGCTTGTTGAGCTCAGCTTCAAATGTCCCATTGGCAATCATCTCTTTCCACTCTTTTTGCGTGTGTGATTGTGTAAATTTCTTCACGGCAAGTTTTTTACAAAGCTGCTTTTTTATCTTGCTGATATAGAGCTTCTTTCCCTTTTCAGGATTCCAGCCATACTTTTCGCTTGCTGTAGCACTGCCGCCCGCAAGTAAAGCAAGGGTGGACAGTACGACAAGTAATTGTTTTATCATTTGTTCTCCTTCTCTTTATTTTGTACCTGTGATCAGGTGCTCTTCTACTTCATGCCCTTCAGCATCCTTATAGTGCTCAAAATAGTCATCATGCTCTTCGGGATCTAGGTGGAAAAAGTTTTCACCTATATAGTACATTGACAGCATGATGCCCAAAGCACCCAGTGCTATCGCCCACTCTGTCCAAGTAGGAGAATAATGCACCCATGTAGGGACAAGTTGATACTCTCTTAATTTCATCGTCTGCATAGGGTAGACCAAGGTGTCATGCACCAAATCGTACCGCATAAAGAAGATTCCTACCATTCCTGAGAGAGAAGCATAGACAAGTTTCTTGATCGCTTTTGCCTTGCTGATGAGAATAATGAGAAAAGGAATCAGCATACCCAATCCAAATTCACCAATCAGGAACTCAGGAGAAGTCAGTGCATGCATCGCACTGGCAGCTCTCTCAGGTACATTTCCATAGATGGATGTCATAAATCTCCAAAACTCAAAGAACATCAAAATCGCGATCAGAAGCCCAAGCAGTCTGGCAATATGTACCAAAAAGGTAGAGATTTGCTCATCAAACTTCATTTTGTACCTGAATCCATACATTAGAAAGATCAGATAACTACCTGTGATCATCGCGGAGAGAATGAAGTAGATAGGATAGAATACACCATTTGCTAGGGGACGTCCTACCAAGAAGCCAAAGACCGCTCCGAGGTTGGAGTGCGCAGCAAGCCCCACAAGCAATCCTCCCAGTCCAAACATCGTGGACCACTTATGGTCACCTCTGGAGAGGAAAATAAACTCCATAATAATCAATCCAAGGTAGACAGAATAGAGTACACCCATTCCCCAGATTGCCGAGGTCATACCCGGAGAGATCGTATTGTAGATCGCCATTCTGACAGGGTGCCCTATCTCAAAAGCGATTACGGCGAAGCCGGAAACAATCGTGATAATCGCGCCAAAAATCGCTCTTTTTCCTATAAATTCAAAACTCTTAAACTT
>JALWVW010000133.1 GCA_027079365.1 Campylobacteraceae bacterium
CTAAACCATACACAAGGTATCACACTGGTAGTCAAAAAGATCTCCGGCGAAAATGTCCTCAGCATCATCAAAGGGGTCAAGGCCATCATGCCCAAGCTTACTGCTTTGGCCGGAGATCAATATCACCTCCAGCTAATAGAGGATCAGTCGGACAAGATCATGGTTAATATGCACAATGTCACCTTCGATCTCATCTATGGCTCTATACTGGCTATCCTCATCGTCTTTTTCTTTCTGCGCAGTGTGACAGCCACCTTAGTCTCAGCATTGGCAATCCCCGCTTCTGTCATCGGCACCTTTGCCATCATTCACTGGTTGGGGTATGATCTCAATCGTCTGACTATGATCGGTCTGACACTGGCAATTGGTATCTTCATTGATGATGCTATTGTCGTGATCGAGAATATCACCAAAAAGATGGAAGAGGGACTGCCCGCATTCCAGGCTTCTCTGGAGGGTATTGCGGAGGTAGCATTCTCTATCCTTGCTATCTCCTCTGTATTGCTTGCAGTCTTTGTGCCTGTGGCCTTTATGGATGGGATCGTGGGGCTCTTTTTTAACTCATTTGCCATGACAGTGGCTTCGGGTATCGCCCTCTCCTTTCTCGTTGCAGTGATGCTCATCCCTACTGTGGGAGCCAGAGTGCTCAATGAAAAGCAGAGCTGGTTTCACCGTGTCACAGAGCCCGCTTTTGTCCTGCTTGACCGTATCTATGTCGCGGTTCTTCGGCTTCTGCTGCGCTTCAAGTTCATCACTGTACTGGTGACGATCGGACTACTTGTTGCCTCTACGACACTCAAGGTCGGCATGGATTTTATGCCTATGGAAGACAATTCTGAGATCAGAGTCATCATCAAGGCACCCGTAGGCACCAGCCTGGAGAAGATGAAGCAACGGGTCGCTCCACTGCTCTCCGAGCTTCAGTCTGACAGTAATGTCTCCTATACTGTGCTCTCAGTGGCCTATACCGCAGCCAAAGAGACACACAAAGCCAAGATCTATGCCAAGCTCGTCACCAAGGACAAGCGCCCCGGAATCAAACAAGAGGCCATCATACAACACTACCGAAAATCATTTGCCAAACACAAAGATCTCAAAGTCTCCGTCGAAGATGTCCCTCCCTTTGAAACTGGGGCAAGCAATGCACCCGTGCAGGTGGTCATCACAGGTAGCAGTCTGGAAAAACTAGACAAAATATCCGCCGAACTGATGCAACAGATGAAGCAAATCAAGGGTCTGGTCGATATCGACAGAGATTATGAAGGGGGCAAGCCACAGCTCTCCGTCACTATCCTCAGGGAAAATGCCAAACGTGCTGGCGTCACTGCCCAGGCGATCGCTGCGGTACTGGCATCTGCCTACTCCAGTGACCTGCCGGTATCTTATTATGAAGAGGGTGGCAAGGAATTTGATATCACCATGCGCCTGGATGACCGCTACCGCAACGATATTGCGGAGATCCGTAAGCTTCAGGTGCGCAATTCCCAAGGGCAGATGGTCTCACTAGAGGGGCTCATCTCCTTCCAAAAAAGTACTGCTATCACTTCGATCAACCGTTATGATATGGAGCGCAAGGTAATGGTCACGGCTGGGCTCTATGGCGTGAGTCTTAATGCAGTAATGGAGGAGATCACTGCCAAGCTCAAGCCTCTCCTGCCTCCCGGATACAGCTACCGCTTTACCGGTGATATCGAAAACATGAAGGACAC